>DAOVGZ010000031.1 GCA_030672115.1 bacterium
AAACAGTTTTTTATTGGTTCTTTTTTAAATAAAATAGTTGTTTTTAGATTGTCAGCATACTTAGTTGGTGTGATAAAACAGTTGAGATGTATTTTTTTTATTGGAAAAGTAGTAAAAGTTTTTTTGATAAATGCTGTTGTTAATTGACGAGCACGATCAGGGCGAAAATTAAAAAAAATAATGCTGTCATTTTCTTGAATGATTCCATTCGGGTTAAGTTGAGTTGGTGGAATAAATTCATCGGTTATTTTATTTTTGTATTGTTCTTGTAAGATTTTTTTCCACGATGCATTAAAAGAGTTTTGTTTTTTAGTTAATACATCATAACTTTTTTGTGTTCGTTGCCAATTGTTGTTTCTGTCCATAGCATAAAATCTACCGTGGATTGATGCAATTGTTCCGATTCCTACTTTTTTTATTATTTTTTCTAATTTGTCTAAATATATTTTTGCAGATTGTGGTGGAGTGTCTCTACCATCTAAAAAAGGGTGAATAAAAACTTGTTTAATGTTTGCTTGTTGCGCTGCTTTTAAAAAAGCTTGCAAATGATCGATATGACTATGAACACTCGCATCAGAAAGAAGGCCCATTATATGAAGATTTCCATTTGATTGTTTTATGTTTTTTAAACAATTTTTTAATGGACTGTTTTCAAAAAAAAAGTTGTTTTTTATTGCCTCATGAATAATAGAAACTGGTTGTTGAATGACTCTTCCTGCTCCTAAAGTTAGATGTCCAACTTCAGAATTGCCAATATCTCCTTGCAATAGGCCAACTGCTTTGCCAGAGGCTTGTAATGAGCAATGTGGATATTTTTGCATTAAATAGTCAATATGTGGTGTTTTTGCCAGTTGAACGGCATTATGCTCTTTTTTTTTGTTGATCCCAACACCATCTAAAATCACTAAAACGGTAGGTTTTATTCGTTTTTTCATTACTATGCCTTTCAATAAGAGCTGTATAAAGGGCTTATTACTATAAAGTTAAAAGCGTACCATGGTTTTGATTTTTTTTCTTAACCGACGCGTTTGTTTCCATAAGAAATGCTGTCTTAAAAAGCGGTTTGCGTTTTGCTTGGGTCTCTCTGAGTCGATTAATTCAAATAGAGGCGAGGCCTGTTGACGGGAGATCTCTTTTTGATAAACTGGTAATAGTAAATAAAATGGATGAGAGAGCCTAATGGAGGCCTTTTTTTAAACATTAATCAGTTTTTTAATTATAAAGGATTCAAATGATGAAAAATAAAATAATGATAGTTTTTGCTACCTTTTTGGTTGCAGTTACTCAAATAACGGTTTGTGAGCGTAAAAACAAAGCTACTAAATTTACAAAAGATAGCAACAAGAAGATTGTGACATTTAAAAAAAGGCGTTTAGTTGATAAAAGATTAAAGACTGTTAATTATTTTCTATCAGAAGAATACATGAATTCAACTAAACTTAAAAAAAAGTCTGATGAAAACGATGAAAATCAAAATAATGATTCATTAGTTTCAGGTAATGATTTGCCTAAAACTCCAAAAAGAAAAGATAAAGTACGTTGTCCAGGTGCTCCTAAGCTGAAGACTAGAATAAATAAAAAAGATAAAGTGTCTGAAAAATTTATGTTTAAAAAGATTTTTTTAAATAGTGTTGAAGATTAAAAGCTTTGTTAGCGGTTTTTTTAAACATTAATCAATTTTTTAATTATAAAGAATGTAAAATATGAAAAATAAAATAATTATCGCATTTGCTACCTTTTTGGTTGCAGTTACTCAAGTAACGGTTTGTGGAAAAGTAAAATTTAACTTTAAGGAAGCAGTATCTGATTCTTTAAAAAATAAAAAGCATCTTACTCGAAGTCGTACAGCAAAACTTTTAAAGAAAAAAGAGATTGAAGAACAAAAGGAAAAAGAGACTGAGGAATTTAATTTGGCTGATTTAGTTGAGGAGACTAATGTAGGTCATATTGTTCTTAAAGAGGCAAAAAGTTTTGTTTATACAGATGAAGATAAAGCTCTTAAAGATTATTCTAGAGCTTTAAAAGGATGTTTGCTGCGTAAACAGCATGCAAAGTTTCTAGGACGTTTTGCTCCAAGAAAGAAATTTAACCGCGTGGCTTTATCTCCCAGTTATTAATAATAGTTTTTTTTTAAAATTTAAAAGAGCGACTGAAAAGTTGCTCTTTTTTTTTGCATGACATTTTTAATGTTAAATAGTGTTCTTATTGTCATATCTTGTAATTTTTATAAATCAATTTATTCTTACCCGAGGTTGATAATGTATTGTTTTAAAAAGGAGTTGTAAGAATGAAAAAGAAACTGTTTTGGTTGCTTTGTTGGTGTCTTTTTTTTATGGCAAAAGGTCAAGAGTCAGAAGTTACAAACGAACTTTTAGAACATGTTGATGTTATTTTATTTGTTCTTCAAAGAAATAGTTTGCGAATGGAGCGATATAATCTTGCGGATCTTGATCAAGAAATAAATACTATTTCTAAGCAGATGTCCAAAGAGCATACTATTTTTAAAATGAGTTTAACTTCTCCACATTCAAAAGCACGACTTATTGCTTGGGATGTTAATCATGAGGCATGTCTTAAAATTATTGCCGGAAAAAAACGAGTTCCGATTTTTTATCATTTACTTTTAGATTCTATTCTTCCTATTTCCGATGTTGAAGATCAAGAATTGGCTTTGCTTTTGTTTGATTGTTCTGTTGATTGCAAAGTAGAGTCACAAGAAGAAGAATCTCAATCAAAAACAGTACGTACATCGTTTATTAATGTAATTGTTCCTGTGCAAGATTCTGAGCTTTCTATGCAACTTGTGTTTGATGGAAGGGTTGATGCTGCGTGTGGCTTTTTTGTCCAACATGATATTTTTGAATGTGATTCTCCTCTTAATGGAATTATTAAGATAGATGAGGCGCTTGAAAAGGGGATTCTTATAAAGGGTGAGCCATTATCTCTTGTGCAAGAACCTGAATTCGATGATGAATTATTAAATGATAATCGACAAGAAATTATCGTTGATGAGTTTGAAAATGTAACACTTTGTGATGGTTTTTATAATCGTTTTATAGCTGTTAAAACGTTTTTTAATACATCATTTAAGAAACTATGGAGTTTTTTTGCATAACTAAATACAATTAGTCTGACATTTTTAAAGGCTCCATTAGGAGCCTTTTTTCTTGCTCATATGTAAAGAAATTGTTACTATTTTTGAATAAAATCAGAATATTATTTTTTCTAAAAAATAAGGCATTATTATGAAAAATTATTGGTATAGCTTTTTAATTACTGGTCTTTTAATAACAAGTAGCACATGGTCTTTTGATCAGATAGCTGCTCAATCACAAGAAGTTGTGTGTTACGACGATCAATATATGTTTGATGAATTTGATGATTTGGTTGATATAGCTTTGAAAAAGAATGTATTAAAGCCTGAAATAAAGTTTGATAAAAAAAGTGCTTTTCAGATGGCTCTTATAAAAGTAAGTCTTCCTATTCTTCGTTTTTATTCATTCAGTGTTATTAAGTATAGAGTTTTTAAATCATGGGTAGCTTCTTTGTGGTCGCGACTATTTGTTTCGAATGTCAAATAATAAAAAATGAATAAAAAAAATAATTTACAACAGCATGAGTTTGCTTTTTATATTCCCTCTTTAAAAGATTTAGTACCAACCCTTTTAAAGGGTTCGTTGTTGCATTTTTCAGATGAGCATTTGTTTCATAGGATGGTTCGAGTTGTTCGTCTTGAGGTGGGTAGTACCTGTATATTATTTGACAGAGAAGTTAATCTTCAGTTTGAAATAACGGTACTTAAGGGTAAAAAAAATATAGAAGGTGTAATTGGTAATACAATTAAAAATATATCCTTTTTGCCTTCTGTAACATTTTTATTGCCAATTTTAAAAAAAGATCAATTTGAAAAAGCTATTTATTCTCTTGTAGAGTTAGGTGCAACGGTTATACAGCCAATTTTTACAGAAAAATCTCAAAGAAAATGGGGAACAGAAAAAGATATACAGCGAGCATCAAGCATTATGATAAAAGCAGCAGAACAATCAAAAACATTTTCATTTGCCCAACTGCTTAAAGTAATGACATTAAAAGAGTACTGTTCAGTTGCCAAAAATGAATCAGATAAGATCTTTTTTGATCCATCGGGGAAACATATTAAAGAATGTGTTGAGCAATTGAGCAAAGAATCTCTTGTTTTAATGGTTGGTCCAGAAGGTGATATTACAAAAGATGAAAAATTGTTACTAAAAAAATCAGGATTTGAATTTTGTGCTTTGACTCCAACTATTATGCGTGCATGCCAAGCGGTTGCGGTATCGGTTGGATTATTCAGATCTTTTTTGGGGGCAAAAAAAATTATCTAAATTGTTTTTGATAAACTTTTTATGTTTTGATAATAAAGTATTAAATAGATTTTGTATTGGAGATATTTACTATGAAGTTCTTTAGGAACGATGTCGTTCTACTTCTTGGTTTTTTGTTGCTTTTTTGTTTTGGGTTAGGTTTTTTGCGTAATGATAGTCCTGAGGCTTTGTTTTATGTTGATGATTTAGAGCCAGATATAGCAATTGAATCTGATGTTGAAGTTAAAGTAGAAAATAATATTACACATGAAGAAGCTTCTCTTTTTGATTATGGTTACAAAAAAAAGCAGTTTGCCCAAGACTATAGAGATGAACGTTTAACTGATTTAACAACAGATCAACTTATTCGTTATATGAAGCCACTTTTTATGACAAAATCAGCCTCTGCAATTACATCCTTCTTAAAGCATATTCCTCGTGCGGGTGTTTTTCGTGTTGTAAAAGCAATTGTTCAAGATAGAAAGATACATTTGCCACGGCGTGTAAAATTGAGAATTATTTTTGCTGGAGCGCAGCGACAATGTTCTAAAAAACAGCAAGCTGAATTTTTTAATCTTATTGTAAGTGATAAGCTTTTAAAAAAAGGCGTAAAACCTGTTTTGGTTAAAGCTGTTGAAACTGGTTACTCACATTTAGTTCCAGATATTTTAGAGTGGGCCAATCGTACGGCGGTTGGAGATCTTTCTTTAAAGGCTTTGCAATATGCAGCTCGTCATGACGATGAAGATCCAGAATGTTTACGAGAATTGTTTGAAGCTGGTGTAAAAGTTGATAGTAAATTAGCTTCGCAATTGCTTGTTGAGCTTGTAGATTTTTGTACTGAAGGTTATTCAATTTCATTTTTAATTAGAGTTTTGCGAGCAAATGCTAATTGCGTAAGTGATTTTATGACCGTTTTAATGCGTGCTGTTAAATCGAATAAAACAGTAATAGTTGCAGAGCTTTTAAAAAATGGTGCAAATCCTAAAATTACAGGTAAAAATGTTTCGAATAAAACAGCAATGCATATTGCCAAAGATACGGGTAATGTAAAAATGCAAAATATGTTGAAAGAATCGAGAATGAACGTAAAAAGCTAAGCTTTTTTGTGAATTTTCATTGTTTTTAAATAAAGTGGCAGCAACTGATTGGTTAAACCTTTTTGTTGTTGCCATTTTTCTAGGGCGATAAAGCCGATTGTTTTTATTGAGGCATGGTTTAAAAAGTTTTTGGGAATATCTGCGTATTTTCCAAAAACTTTTTTGATTTCTTTTTCATACAATAAAACTCCCTGACCAATAAATTTAATGTTTTGGTTTGGGAATTTTTTTTGTAAGCGATTAAGAAGGATTGAAATTTCTTCATATCCTTTTTCAGCTTTTAAGTTTTTTTCTTCTTTGATTCCAAAATAAACATCTCCGCTAAAAGCATTGAGCAGGGCTACGGTTACATTTGTTATATTTTTATCAAAAGACTTTGATCGTTGATTCGATTGACCTTCTTCAAGTAAAGCATCAAGACCATCAATGCCGATTAATTTTTTTTGTGCTGCGAATGCAAGACCGTTAGCAGATGCAATAACAACGCGCAATGTTGTAAATGGTCCTGGGCCCTGATTGGCTGCAAAAAATAAAAGATCATCAAAAAAAACATTGTTGTCTTGCAGTAATTTATCTGCAAGAGCAACAATGTTTTTGCTAGCTTTTTTTTTGTCTTCAACTACTTTGGCAATACATCGTGATTCAAAAGTGTTGGTTATTTCAAAAAGGGCAATTTCTATTGATTCATAGGTGTGTTGTAGTGCTAAAAAATAGTTCATCTGTTTTTTTGTTTCCTAGCCTCTGTTTTTACATTTTTGTTGTTGATAGAAGACACTAAAGGCATCAAATTCTATTGTTTTTTCTTTCTTAACTATAATTTTACCACAGTTAAGACATTTCCACCCGTCGAAATTTAAAAAATGGTCAAAAAAAGACTGCAGGACCATAAGCCCATCGCATTTTTTACACTTCATAAAACTCCTTTTTCTTTTTTTAGGAATGCTTCACGTTCCTAAAATTTTTTCTGGTCAGACACCAGTTTTGTACGTTAAGAAAGGGGAGTTTTGGTGCAAGACCAACTATCACTACTACTACTACTACTACTACCAACCACCATCTAGTATTTCATCTAGTGTTTAATTGTAACTTCCATTTGAAGGGACATTTGTTGAAGTTTAGTTTTTGTGAAATATTTTTGTCAACGATTTCACTTAAGAGATCTTTCAAGATTGCATATTTTTTTGTATTTGTAAATAAGAAAGATATGTCTCAAGGATAAGGGCTGCAGCGATAGAATGTGATTTTAATTTATCTTCTTTTGTTTTTTCTTTTTTTATTTTGCTAGCCATTTTACTTGTTAGTCGCTCATCCCACAGTTGCCACTTTATTGTAGGGAATTTTTTTTCAAGTTCTTCTTTTTGTAGTTTTATTTTTATTGTTTGTTGGCTTTCTGTTCCGCGTAATGTTTTTGGGTAACCAATAACAATTGTTGAAATAATTTCTTTTTTTAAAGTCTCTTCTAAAAACGAGTTAAGCTCATGCGCTTTTATTGTTTTATACGGACGTGCAAACATTAAAAGTGGGTCTGATATTGCGCTTCCTACCCATTTGTCTCCCATGTCGAGAGCTAAAATTTTCATATAGTTTTCCTTGTGATATGTGAACAATATTATTTATAGTAAAATCCTTTATACTTAAGTTAAACGGACTTTCTTGCATAAGTGAAGGATTGCTGTTTTTTTTATTGGTATGTTTTTTATTTTATAAAAGGAAAACGAATGAACTTATCTTTAGTCCTTGATAATATTTCAAGTCTTTTATTGGGTTGGCCTCTTATTATATTGGTAGTTTGTTTAAGTGTCTTGTGCACAGTAACTCTTAGATTTGTTCAAGTGCGTTACTTTCTTAAAGCGTGGAAATTTACACTTTTTCCCGAAAAATCAGATGAAAAAAAAGTAAAAGGTAAAGTTGACATGAGTCCGTTTCAGGCTTTTGTCAATGTTCTCAATAGTAGTTTGGGAAATGGAAGTGTTGCTGGTATGGCAACAGCAGTTTACTCTGGTGGCCCAGGAGCAGCATTTTGGTTGTTAGTCACCAGCTTTTTAACAATGTCTTTTCGTTTTGCGGAAGTTTTTTTGAGTGCCTATTTTGGTGCGCGAGCAAAAACAAAAAAAACTATTGGCGGTCCAATGCTTTATTTAAAAGAAGTTGTTGGGGGTAAATATTTGGCATATTCTTATGCTTTTTTTGCATTTGTTTTTGGATTGATTGGTGGTAATGCAGCACAAACAAACTCTGTACGGTTAAGTCTTGGTGAAACATGGGGTGTACCGACCATGGTAACCGCAATTATTGTTTTGTTGTTTATGTTTTACATTTTATTTGGTGGTGCTGCACGTATTGTAAAAATATCAGAGGCAATTGTTCCTGTTAAAGTTGCTGTATTTTTCATCTCCGCTTCGATTGTGTTGTTGTATCATTATCAGTCTATTATTCCCGCATTACAAATAATTTTTTCTAGCGCTTTTACATCAAAAGCTGTCGCTGGCGGTGCTGCTGGTTTTGCAATTCAAAGAGCTGTTCAATTTGGTATGATGCGTGGTATTTTTGCAACAGAATCAGGTCTTGGTTCTGCTGCTATTTTATTTGGCTCTACCGGTTCAACCAAACCAGTACGTTCAGGTATCATGTCAATGTTAGCTGCGTTTATAAGCACAAGTGTTTGCTTTATGGTGAGTTTGTGTATCGTTGCAAGTGGCGCATGGATGACAGGTAAAACAAGTACAGCACTTACCATTGCAGCATACAATACTGTCTTTGGACAATTTGGTGGATGGGTAGTTACATTTCTTTCTGTTTCATTTGGTATGGGTGTACTCGTTACTTTTGCTTATATCACCCGCGAAGCATGGGCATATTTGACTGGTGGAAAGTTTATGTGGATGCACATTATTTTATATAGTGGTGTTGCATTTGCTGGAGCGCTTGTCAAAGTTGATGCTGTTTGGGCATTGGGAGATATTGTAACTGCTGGTATGTTGCTTATCAACTTGTTCGGTATTATTTATCTATTGCCAGTCATAAAAAAAGAATTAAAAGCATTTAGCGCAAAAAAATAATCTGTTTGTTTTTCATAAAGGAGATATTGCATGAGTGTAAAAGAACAAACTAATTTTGTAATGCCAATTATTTTTCCGGTTGCTTGTCATACCAATAATATTGGAAAAGGTTCAACATTTGTTGCCGTTAAGGGTGATAAAAAAGACGGCGTTGAATATATTTCTACTGCGCTTGATCGTGGAGCAAAAATAATTGTTGTACAAGATGATGTTGAAATTCCTACAAACATTAAACAAAAAATTAAAGATGCTGGTGCAAAAATACAATATGTTAAAAATTGCAGAAAAGCTCTTGCGCATTTAAGTGCTCAAGCTCATGGCAATCCAGCAAAAAAATTAAAAATTATAGGTATTACTGGAACAAAAGGAAAGTCTTCAACGGCATTTATGTTGGAGCATATGTTGCGCTATGCAGGATGCAAGACTGCACTTTTAACAACAGTACACAACAAAATTAACAATGTTGTTTTTAAGGCTTGTTTAACAACGGAGCATCCTGATTATCTACATAGTTTTTTTGCATTGTGTGTTGATGCTGGCATTGAGTATGTTGTTATGGAAGTTGCTGCTCAGGCACTTTCGTTACACAGAGTTGATGGACTTTCATTTGATGGTGCGCTTTTTACTAATTTTGATCAGGAACATGCAGAATTTTATGAAAATATGGACGATTATTTTGCTGCAAAATGTCTTTTGTTTGATCGATTAAAACCTGGTGCACCTGCGCTTATTAATGTTGATGATGCAAAAGGGAAAAAACTTTTAACTTTTTTCCCGGAGTTCTCATCTTTTGGATTATGTAAAGATTGTGCAAGTTATAGTGCGCGACTTGTTGAATCAGTTAATAGATTATCTTTTGAGGCTACCATTGATGGTCATAAGTATGTTGCTATGTGTCCAGCATTATTTGGGAAATTTAATGCATACAATATGCTTGGTGCATTATCGTTGGCACAAAAGCTTGGTATTGATATTAATCTATGCATACAGGCGATGACAAAATTTTTGGGTATTCCTGGTCGGTTGGAACGATATAAATTGCCAAACGGGGCGTATGCATTTATTGATAAAGCGCATAATCCTTCTTCTTTTCGGGCGGTACTTTCTAGCTTGCGAGCAATGACTGACAATTTAATTGTTGTTTTTGGTGCCGGTGGAGAAAGAGATTCAACAAAGCGTCCACAGATGGGTGCCATAACTTCAGAGTATGCTCATTTTATGATTATAACTTCAGATAACCCCCGGTCAGAAAAAGCGTGCGACATCGCGGATCAAATTCACGGAGGAATAGATGAAAAA
>DAOVGZ010000087.1 GCA_030672115.1 bacterium
AAATAAAAAACAATAATGAATACCAACAGATTGATGATACGTTAAATGAAGTAAAAAAAAGAAACGGCCTTATTCTTATAGAAGAAACAGAACTAAATTTTAAAGGAAAAAATTATAAAAAAGAGCAACAAACAAAAAATGAAAACCTAAAACTACCATATTTAACAGCGAAAATCTTGGATAAAGAATTTCAAAAAACAGTTCTTCAAAAACTTGAAGGGCCAACACGTCTTATTGCTGGCGGCGCACTTGTCCAAAAAATACCAATAAAAAATTTTGATTGGAGATACGACATCAAAGATTATGCTGAAACACATGAAGGTATAGGTAAAAACTGCCAGGTGATCACAAAATTATTTGAAAAAACAAAACAAAAAGCTTTTTCTTATAAAGATGGCAAAATAGCTTCTTTATTTTATGCAAATGTTATTAAAAGCACCGAAGAAGATGTTTTTTTTATGTTCATACAAAATATAGTAAAAAAATACAAAGGAATAAAAAACGTTGATTTATCTATAGATACATATAAATCTATTGGACAAAAAGTTGAAAATTATTTTAATGAAAACAATTTCATAATAAATTTATATACAGAAATTACTACCTCCATTCCAGCCGATTGGATAAACGTTAATCTTCTTCACAAAATAATTAAATATAAAAAATTATATAAAGATATTTTTATTTGTGCCGGAAGTGACCATATAAAAAAAATACGCCCAACTTTGATTGATCTTGGATTTAAAAGCATCAAAAAATGTTCTAATAAAATTTCTCAATTCGAGATCAATACTACTAAAAAAATCTCCTATTCAAACCCAATTCTTGTTACCAAAGCATATTTTCCCGTTTATGACCTAAAAAAAGAGTTTTTTGACGCGATACCTCCAAGAAAAACAAATCTCTCTATAAAATATATTCAGAAAACCAAAGACTCTTTTATTGGAAACAAAAGAAAAAGAGACGACGACGATGAAACATTACCACCAAATAAACGACAAAAATTTTTAAATTAAAAACTCTTTATTCCTTATAAACTAGAAAAATAAACAGCAATTCTTTACAAAATCTTTTGCTTTCATTAGCCTGAGAAAAGTAATTAATTCTCGTCTTCCTGCGCAAGGATAGAAACAATGATCGAACCCTCAGTAAAAAATAACGTAAAAAGTATAGGATCTGTACTGCGTATCAGCGGTACTATTATTGATGTTCAATTTGAACGCAATGATGCTCCAGCTATTCCAAATAAATTAATTATTTATCTTTCTGAAGATGGCAAAAAAACAGCTGCCTTAGAAGTTGCTCAGCAACTTGGAGACGGTATTGTAAGATGTATTGCTATCGAATCTTTATTTGGAATAAGACGTGGACTCAAAGTTTCTGACACTGGAGAACCAATAAAAGTCCCCGTTGGAGACAATGTTCTTGGACGTATTTTCAACGTACTTGGAAAAAGCATTGATGATAAACCTCCTTTTGAGCCAGATAAAACTTGGAGTATTTACCGAGATGCTCCACTACTCACTGAACAAAAAATTGCAAACGAAGTTCAAGAAACAGGAATCAAAGTTATCGATATCATTAGCCCCTACATTAAAGGATCAAAAATTGGTCTTTTTGGTGGTGCCGGTGTTGGTAAAACAGTTTTAGTTCAAGAACTTATTAGAAACATTGCCACCGAACATGGTGGCGTTTCTGTGTTTACTGGAATTGGTGAACGAACCAGAGAAGGTAATGAACTTTGGTTAGAAATGAAAAGTTCTGGTGTTATTGATAAAACAGCTCTTGTTTTTGGACAAATGGGAGAAATGCCAGGAGCGCGACTACGCGTTGGCCTTGCAGGCCTTACCATGGCAGAATATTTCCGTGATGAACAAAAAAAAGATGTTCTTTTATTTATCGATAATATTTTCAGATTTGTACAAGCAGGTTCTGAAGTTTCTGCTCTTCTTGGTCGTATGCCTTCAGCTGTTGGTTATCAACCAACACTTGCTACAGAAATGGGCGCATTCCAAGAACGCATTACCAACACTATCAATGGATCTATAACATCAATTCAAGCAGTATATGTTCCTGCTGATGATATTACTGATCCCGCTCCTGCAACAACATTTATGCACTTGGATGCAAGCACTGTTCTTTCTCGTAAACTTGTTGAACTTGGCCTTTATCCAGCAATTGATCCACTCGCTTCTTCTTCCAAAGGTTTATCTCCAGAAATTGTTGGACAACGACACTACAAAGTTGCTCGAGAAATTCAAAAAATTCTACAACGATACAAAGAATTACAAGATATTATTGCGATCCTTGGCATGGAAGAACTTGCAGAAAAAGACAAACTTATTGTTATGCGTGCAAAAAAAGTTCAAAAATTCCTAACTCAACCTATGTTTACTGCAACATTTGCAACCGGGCTTGAAGGTCGCTATGTTTCGCGAGAAAAAGCAGTTGAAGATTTTGAACGCATTTTAAATGGTGAATGTGATGATTTACCAGAACAAGCTCTGTACATGGTTGGAACGTTAGAAGAAGCCTTTGAAAAAGCGAAAACGTTATAATCTATGATTGCACTAAAAATCATTAGTCCTGAAAAAACAATTACTCATTCCATTTTATGGATAGAACTTAATACCCGGGTTGGCAATTTTATTGTCCAACCCGGACATACTCCAATGATTGTTACTCTTGCCCCCAACAAAGAAATTGTTATGAACAGATACGATATATAAATGTTGATGAAGAGTTTTGTCGATCAGATCAAGGAATAAACTATGTTGGTGTTATGTATACGGCGCACTTAAGGAAAAAAGCACTTGCCAGACATGATAAACTTGGAATAGTAGTGATGGATGTTTCTGTTGAAAAAGAAAAATCTAAGCCTATTTTAGCATTCAATAATAAAAAAGGTGATATA
>DAOVGZ010000077.1 GCA_030672115.1 bacterium
AAAAGGAATTATAAAAGGAATAAAAATAAAACAAGCTCTAACATTTGCAATAAAAAGCACCCTGCATCAACACCCTCATCTGATACAAGATCTTGGACAAGACGACATAAAAAAAGCAAGCGAAAAAGCTTTTAATATCATAAAAAAATATATTGGACTACAACGAGAATATAAAAATCTAACAACAGTATTTAATCAATATGAACAAAAAAAAGAAACATATAAACAAACAAAAAACGAAAATTCTCAATGGTCGCCCAAATTCCATCAAGCAAATGCTAAACTTATTGCACTTAATCTAAACCTTAAATATTTAGCAATTAAAATGGGAAAGAAAAAAACAGAAAGTACAATACAAAAACTTGACGCTCTGTATCCAAACTTAAAAACAATGGTCCTTCCTTTTGCAAAAACATTTATACAACAAGCAGAAAGAATTATTATTGAATTAGAAAAACCGATTTTATAAACAACATATCAAGAGGTGAGAGCAATCTCGCCTCTTTTTTTTGCATAAATCTTGTACCGCTCAAAACAATTTATATACCCTAAGCAACAAATAGAAACTCTTTTGAAAAAGGTTAGGGAATGAAGCGTTCATATTTTATTGTTACTTTTATAGCAACACATATCTTTTTTATATTTTTTCAAATTCATAAACACAGCAAAATTATTCGATTTTCTTATCAAAAACAAAAAAATGAACAAAAAAAAGAACTTCTTATACAAAAAATACAAGAACTGACCCAAAATCTTTATGAATTAAAAAAAAGATCTTCAATAAAAAAATATGCACAAAAAAAATTAAAAATGAGAAAAATAAAACTTTCTCAAATAAAAAAAATAACCCCTAAAACTCAACCTATATCATCACAATGAACAAAACATATAAACTTCGGTCTGTTTTTGTTTTTTTATTTTTTTGTCTGCTGTATGCAGTTATTCTTTTTAATCTTTATTTTATTCAAATTCGACAAAATGCCTTTTACACAAATCTTGGTAAAAAACAGTACAGCATGACAATTTCTCGCTATTGTGCTCGTGCAGAAATTTTTGATCGTACAGGCAAACAACCACTAGCTTTAAATAAAGATTATCTTTCTGCCTTTATTTTACCAAAACAAGTACAACAACCAAAACAACTCGAATCATTTTTAAAAAAACAATTTCCCCACTCATTAAAAAAATATAAACAACAGAAAAATAAAAACTTTATGTTCATTCAACGAAAATTAAATAAACAACAACAAAAATGTATTGAACACAGCAACCTCAAAGATATAAAACTTTTAAAAGAACGTGGCCGTTTTTACCCTGTACCATCAACAAGCACTATCATTGGTGCAACCGATATAGATAATAAAGGTATTTTTGGACTCGAATTTTATTTTAACGATCTTCTTGGCGGCACACCTGCAGTTTATAGTTTGCAGCAAGAAGCACGATCTGGTCATTTTTATTTTAAAAAAGAAACACAACAACAAGGAAAACCAGGAAAAAAAGTAACAATAACAATTGATAGCGACTTACAATTTTTAGCACATGAAGAACTACTCGATACCCTTGAAAAATGGAACGCTAAAGAAGGAGCTATTATTGTAATGGATCCTAAAAATGGCGATATTCTTGCGATGGTCAATGCTCCTTCATGGAACCCCAATGATTTGAGTTCCATAGAGCTTGAAAAAACAAAAAATAAAGTTATCACAGAATCTTATGAATTTGGTTCAATAGCAAAAGCCTTTACTGCACTTGCAGCCATAGAAGAAGGCGTTGCAGATATTAACGAAACAATCGACTGCTCAAACAAAAAAACATCTTATGTTGGTGGAAGAAAAGTAAATACCCTTGTTGCGCATGGACTTTTATCTTTTTCTGAAATTGTTGAACATTCGAATAATATTGGTATTGCAATTATTGCTCAACGGTTAAACGAAAAATTATATGATCATTATATAAAACTTGGTTTTGGTAAAAAAACAGGCATTCCATTTCCTGGTGAGCAATCAGGCTTTGTAAACCCACCATCAAAATGGTCAAAACAATCTATTATGTCACTTTCTTATGGATATGAAATGTCCTGCACTTTGTTACAAATTGCACAAGCATTTTGCTTAATTGCTCGTGATGGCTGTCCAGTTACACCACGGTTGCTTCTTTCTGATACAAAACAAAAAACAATTCCTCTTTATAAAAAAGAAACAATTGATACGATTAAACAAATATTGGAAAATACAACATTACGAGGAACAGCAAAGCGAGCAGGCATCAAAGGGTATCGTGTCATGAGCAAAACAGGAACAGCAAACTTATTAGTCGACGGACAATATAGTCCAGATAAAAATATTTATACTTGTGCAGGCATTATACAAAAAGACAATTATCAACGCGTTATTGTAACGTTTGTAAAAGAAGCACAAAAAAAACAGGCATATGCCTCAACGGTAGCCGCTCCCCTTTTTGAAAAAGTTGCAGAAAAAATAATCATTCATGATAAAATCGTATAAAAAAATTTTGGAGAAAAAACAATGAAAACAAATATTATTATCCCCGCAGATGTTGGTCAATCTGAGCAACAAGAATTTATACAAAACTATCAAGCAATTACAAAAAAAACAGACAATCTTTTTTTATTTGCTGGTGATCAAAAAATAGAACATCTTAACAAAGATTTTATCGCCGAAGGTATGCCGCCAGAAATTAATAATCCTCAACATTTATTTGAAATTGCAAGCAAAGGAACAATAGGCGCCTTTGCGACACAACTTGGTTTAATTTCTCGTTACGGCCGTGCGTATCCAAACATAAACTACATTGCAAAATTAAATTCAAAAACAAACATCATTCCAACAGAACTACAAGACCCCAAAAGCGAACTTCTTTGGTCTGTTGAAGATGCTGTTGACCTAAAAGTAAATGCTAAACTCCCCATTCGCGGTATTGGCTTTACTGTCTACCTTGGTAGCAAATATGAAGCGGATATGCTTATGCAAGCAGCTCAGGCGGTTCATAGAGCGCATCAATTTGGTCTTGTTGCTGTTTTATGGATGTATCCACGCGGAAAAAATGTAAAAAACGAAAAAGATGAAAATATTATTGCTGGTGCTGCAGGCGTTGCAGCATGCTTAGGAGCAGATTTTGCAAAAATAAATGTACCAGAAGGACAAGACAGCAAAACTCGTGCCCAGAAACTACAACAAGCTGTTGCTGCTGCTGGAAATACCAAAATCATCTGTTCTGGCGGAAAAAAAAGAGATAAATCTGCCTTTTTACAAGAACTACAAGAACAATTGACTATTGCTGGAACTTCTGGCTGTGCAACCGGTCGTAACATTTTCCAAAAACCTCTTGAACAAGCAGTATCAATGACAAATGATATTGCAAATATTGTCTATTAAAAATCGGCCTAACTATTTATAATCTCAATTA
>DAOVGZ010000057.1 GCA_030672115.1 bacterium
ATAAAAGCACAAAACTATCTTTAGAAGAAAAAAGAAAAAGAAGAATAAGCCGGAAAATAAAATATGAAAAAAAAACGAAAAAGCGAGATGATATCTTTTTACTAATATTCTTTCAAGGAATCAATTTAATAAAATCAACGATGTCATCATGTGAGACTTTGTGTAATACTTTATTAGATTGCTTCACCACAAGACAAAAGTTATTAAACAATTTATACAGATCACATGCTGAAATAACTGAACAAATAGAAACATATAATTCTTTCAATATTTGCTGTAAAAAAAACGCTTTAAATTTAAAAGAAAAAAACCGCAAAATAATATTTGAAAATTCTCTTAAAAATAAAAGTAGTAAAAAGAAAACTGAATTTTTCAGCAAACAATATACACAATGCAAAAAAATACACGAGACTTACATTATCGAAAAAACATCGAGACATCATTGTAAAAACATTTTACTCAAACACTCAAAATTAGCTGGTTGCGAGGAAATATTTAAAAAAGTTGCTGAAGAGTATTATAAAAAATCTGATACTTTAAAAAAAGACGATTCTTCTAAAGATTCTGTCATCTAAAAACTACCAAAAGGCCTCGGTGTTTTTCCGGGGCCTTTTTTACTTAAAAACACCCTTTTGACAGTACAAAATGATTGTGGCACACTTGAAAATAGATGGCGGTGTGATCATGGGGGTCTCACCAAAAAATATATATTTCAAAATAGGGACAAAAATTATGTTGAAAAATTGCAAAAAAATAGCTTTTTTAGGCTTGGCAATAGGCGCTTTAACAAATCCAACGATATCCTCTTGTGGTGTTTCTGATCATTCCACAAGCGAACACAGCAAATTGGGTAACAAAACACAAAAAATAATGAAATGCTATTTTAAAGAATGTGCTAAATTGGATGACATTGAAGAAAAAAAGTGGATTTCTAAAAAAAAAGAAGATGCGGCCTATGAAAAATGGAGATCTTCAGATTCAAGTGAAAAAGACTATGCCCGCTGGGTAAAAGCACACAATACCTATCAGAAAAATGCCAATATCAAGAATAACCTTTATGATTCTTATCGCAATAATAAAAAAACGGTCAACAAACAGCTTCAAATTTCTCTTAAAGATAAAACCGATAAAGAAAAACATGATTTTTTTAAGAACCTACTAACCACATGCCAGAAAAAACAAAAGGGTTACAACGTTGAAGAAAGCTCTCAACTTAGCTGTAAAAATATTATTCACGAACTTGCAATTTACAATGCTGAAAAAAAACATCAAAAATCTTCTTTGCAAAAATCTGACACTTTAAAAAAAGACGATTCCTCTAAAGATTCTGTCATCTAAAAACTACCAAAAGGCCTCGGAGTTTTCCGGGGTCTTTTTTACTTAAAACACCCTTTTGACGGTACAAAATGATTGTGGCACACTTGAAAATAGTTAATTAAGCAAAAAAAAAACAATAAACATTAAAACTTTTTAAATCAGGTCCCCTCATGATTCAAAATAACGTTTCATTAAAAAACAAAAATTGGTTTCAAACTGGTGGTTCAGCTCGTTTTTTTTCTGCACCTACAACAGTTGAAAATCTTTTGAACGCACTTTCCTATGCACAAAAAAATAAACTCAATATTTTTGTGCTTGGTGGTGGTGCTAATGCGCTCATTAGTGATAATGGTTTTGATGGGCTTGTTATTCAACCACAACTTACAAAAATTTCTCATGAGCATATCGATGATCAACATGTTTTAGTACATGCTGGTGCTGGTGTACATATGCCAAAACTTATCTCTTACTGCTTGGATAACAACATTTTAGGATTAGAAGAATTTAGTGGAACACCTGGTACCATGGGTGGAGCTGCATACAACAATATGCACTATTTTCAGTTTTCACTTTCTGATTTTATGGTACAAGGAACCGTTATTGAACGAGCAACAGGAAAAACTTTTGATGTACCAGCTAAATGGTTTAATTTAGGATACGACAGTTCAAAACTTCATGAAAAAAAACATATACTTACAAACCTTACGCTTAAACTAAAAAAAGCAACTGATCTAGAAGTTGCCCATGCACGCGGCAGAAGAAAAGAAATTATTCGTCACCGCCTTGCTCGGTATCCAAGCGCTGGAACATGCGGAAGTTTTTTTAGAAATTTCCATCCACATGAAGTTTCTCTTGAAGTTCCAGGTACAAATAAAAAAATGATTTATGTTGCTTATTACCTTGATAAAGTGGGTGTTAAAGGCGCACTTAATGTTGGTGATGCTGTTGTTTCTTATCAACATTCGAACATGCTTGTTAACAAAGGAAATGCAACATCTAATGATTTAATTGAACTTGCACGAATTATGCAAAAAAAAGTAAAAGATGAATTTGGAATAACTCCAAAACAGGAATGTGAACTTGTCGGTTTTAAAGAATTCCCTCTTTTATGAATGAATTAATTTTTATTGCACAATCATCTGCTATCGCCCTTGGAAGTCTTGTTGCTCTTTGGCTAGGAAAAGAAGCTCTTGTTGCTTTTATTTGCATGCTCAGTGTTCTTTCTAACTTCTTTGTCTTAAAACAAATTTCGCTGTGTGGCTTGCAGTCAACTGCTGCAGAAAGTTTTTCTATTGGAGCAATTCTTGGTCTTCATCTTCTACAAGAATATTTTGGGAGTAAAATAGCAAAAAAAGCAATTTGGATCTGTTTCTTCTGTCTTTTTTTGTACATAACGGTTTCACAAATGCACCTGTGGTACACTCCTGGAGCTTTTGATATTCAACACAATCATTTTCATTCTCTTTTGCAATTTACTCCACGAATTGCATTCGCATCACTTTTTTCTTATTTTTTTGTACACACTTTTGACCGCTATTTGTATCAACAATGGTTAAAAAAATTCGGGCATAGTCACCTTGTATGGCGAAACTATGCCCTTCTTAGTTTGTCCCAGCTGCTTGACACAATCTTATTTACTTTTTTAGGATTATGGGGTCTTGTACATAATGCTACTCACATAATTATTGTGTGCTATATAACTAAAATGGCAGCTATTTTAATTACAACACCTTTTGTAGCTTTATCTAAAAAAATATACAAAAACCGATCTTCATAACATATATTATCGAGCATTGCTCAAACGATCTTCAAACGCTTCTTTACTTGATTCATAAGAATCTTGGCAACTTTGTTCACATTGTGTTTTTGTTGCAAAACTTGCTTTACATTTTTTTGCAGCATCTCTACATCTTTGTTTACAAAGTTCTACATCTTTTTGAGATTTACCTTGATCAAGCAAAAACTCACAGTCACCTTCGCACATAAAACGAGTTTCTTCGCAATATTCTTGCCATGCTTGCTTTGTTGGGCAAGATTCTTTACACCGCTCTAGTGACTCTTGTATTGTTGCCCATTCTGCTTCACATTCAAAAGTATCAGAAACTGAAGAACATCCGTTTGTTCTTGCAATACCATACCCAAAAGCCATTACTCCAAAAACTACTGTCGCAATCAATATTTTTTTTGTTGATACATTCATAACATACTCCCTAAAATTTTTATCTTCCCCTGCAGATTATAGATCCATACTACCAAAAAACTTTTCAATATGTCATTAAACTATCTTTTAAAAAACAAATAACCGCGCAACTTAAGGAAAAAGCTGATATAGTAATAAGAATGAAATAAATAAAAAAAAACCTTTTTAGAAAAAAAAACAATGAACAATTTTAGTTTTGAACGCGTTTATCAATCAAAAAAATCTCGAGCTCGTGTTGGAAAAATTCACACACCGCATGGCATTATTGATACACCAAATTTTGTCGCAGTTGGTACCAATGCAACGCTCAAAGCGGTTGATAGTCATATAATTAATGATATTGATCTTCAGCTTATGTTTTGCAACACCTATCATCTTATGCTGCAACCAGGCGCAAAGACCATTGCCAAAGCTGGTGGTTTGCACAAATTTACCAACAGAAACAAACCAATTATTACCGATTCTGGTGGGTTTCAGGTTTTTAGTCTTGCTTATGGAACGGTGAATGATGAACTAAAAAGTCGCGGTAAAAAAAAACATGACGGTTCTGTTTTAAAAATTACTGAAGAAGGTGTTTTATTTCGATCTTATCGCAATGGTGACAAGGTACTTTTAACTCCTGAAACATCGGTCGAAGCGCAAAAACAACTTGGTGCAGATATTATTATTCCTTTTGATGAACTTCCTCCTTATCACATCGATAAACGATTATTAATAAAGTCGCTGCATCGAACACACCGTTGGGAAAAAAGATCACTCGATACCCATTTAAAAAATAGAAACAACCAAGCAATGTACTCAGTCATTCATGGTGGCATAGACAAAGATTTACGAAAACTTAGTTGTGAATATCTTACTAATTTAGATTTTGATGGATTTGCTATTGGTGGATCACTAGGAAAAACTCACCAAGAAATGTTTGAAATGCTTACACACACAATGCCGTTCATTCCTACCGAAAAACCAAACCATCTTCTTGGCATCGGTGATTTAAAATCATTGCAAACATGCATAGAACTTGGTGTTGATACCTTTGACAGTTCCCACCCTACTCGCTGTGCACGTCATGGTCTTTTATTTACGTCTGAAGGAAATAAAAAAATTATACATAGTAGCAATAAAGAAAACTTTGAACCAATCGATAAAAACTGCTCTTGCTACGTGTGCAAACATTTTACCCTTGCGTATTTACATCATCTTTATAAAGCAAAAGAAATGACCGGATACACGCTCGCAACCATCCATAATTTACAATTCATGGTTGATTTAATGGCAAACTACCGACAAAAAATTTTAGACGGAAAATTATAAAATCAGCTAACGTAGAATAACGCTACTGTTTTTTTAGCAAAGCAGTTTCTCATAACACTTTTAACGCACCCAAAACATGCATCTACGGCAAGCGATGAGCTGTTACATACAAGTTTTGAAAGCCATGTTACAGCCTGATTTTTTGCTGTTTCATCGCAATACCTACTCAAGCAGACAATTAAAAAACAATTAACTCCAACTGCGCAGCAACCACCCGCTATTTGCGCTACATGATTTACAGCTGAAACTTTTTTCTGATTTTGAATATTTTTTTTAGCAGATGCTGAATATATCTGATGCGATGCACCAATAAAAAAAAGTGCCACAAGGCACAAACAATTTCTTGAAAACATAAAAAACCCTTTAGACAAAGCAATTAACCTCTTTTTACCACTATGCCACAGAAACTGCCCGCCAGCAAATTTGACCAAAAAAACGGGGGCCAAATTGGCCCCCGTCAATACAAAAAGTTGAATTTAAATTTAGTATTTAGAATTATTTTGTATCGTTAGTTTATTCACAATTAATAGTTTTCTTCAAATCAGTAATAGCATTTGAGAGATTATTAAAATCGTCATCATTTTTTTCATTGATAAAGCAAATACTATCATTAAGATTAAAAGATTTAACCATAATCTCATTCTGATACACACTTGAAGTACCCCAACTATTTTCCCCACAACCTCCATATTTTTCAAGATCTTTCTTAACTTCAAGCATCTCTTTATCATCTTCTTTTCGTTGTAATTCTTGTCTTATTTCATGAGACTTTTGAAAAAGATTAAGTGGATTAATTCTTTTAGAATAAAAATCAAAAGCATCACTTATACCTTTAAGCTGTTTACTAATTTTAGTATTAATCTCACTTTGAACATCTTTTACTTTGTTTACAACAATACCACTAATATCGTTTAACTCTTTTTTAGCAAGAGCCCCAACACTTTTAACTTTTTTTTCCATATTTTCAACTTCTACTTTTATTTTTACGACTTCTTTTTTTACAAATGGTTTTACAAAAAAACGATATAACGCAAAACCAAGAGAACCAAAAAACGTAGTTTGAATAACAGGTTTTAATGTTTTTCTAACATCCCATTTATTTGCCCAAGACCAAGCAACACCACTTCCACCAAGAGCTCCTATAGACAAAATACTTATACCTACTTTTTTAAAAAAAGAACCGCGACCTAATTTTTCTTTACCTGAAAATACAGAACAAGAAAAACCCAAACTAATAACCAGCAAAACAGACATTATTTTTTTATTCATAAATATATCCCCCATAAAATGTAAAAAATCTTTCCCTATAAGCATTTTAACTTCTAAAGAGCAATCGTCAACCATTACTAGAGAAGCTGCAAAAAAATCGTTACACTAAAAATAAAAACATCTTATTTGGAAAAATAAAAAATGAAAACAATAAATTCTCGTCAAAATCCTCATATTAAAGCAATTGTTGCACTCAAAAAGCCCAAGGGTCGACGAAGCCAATCAAAATTGCTTGTAGAAGGAATACGGGTTGTTTCTACCGTTATTGAAGCTGGCTGGCAACCATTGGATTTGTATGTCACCGAAACAATGCTTAAAACAGCACAAAAAATCTCTTCTGATGATAACATTACAATTGTTACTGATCCTGTTATGGAAAAATTAAGCCAAGCAACCTCTCCAAGTGGAATTGTTGGTGTCTTTAAAAATCCTAAAAAACCAAAAACTGAAAAATTGCACTCCGGTCTTGTACTTGCAGATGTAGCAGATCCTGGCAACATGGGAACTTTAATCCGCAGTTGTGTCGCCATGGGATTTTCTTCTG
>DAOVGZ010000065.1 GCA_030672115.1 bacterium
AATGATTTTGAAAACTTTCTTAAAAAAAAAGGTATACTCTACGATATTTCAACCAATTTTCCTAATGACATAAAAAACTATCTCATCAAACCAGCGCTTTTTGAATTTGATCATACAAGATTTACTATTCCACTCGAAAAAAATGAAGAAATAAGTTATGTTTTTCCACTATCTGATAATAAAATAATATTGATCAATAAAACCCAAAAAATCTTTCAAGTTTATGATTTAAAAACAAAAAAATTTTCAAACAAAACTAAAAAAATAAATAACCTAAATAAGGTTATTAAAGTTCGTCTACCTGAATATTCAAACATTAATAAAGACGATACAAGCTCGATTTTCCAAGGACCTGATTATACAATATACCAGTTAGTGCCTAACAAAATCCAGTTCATGCCTTACAAAATGATGACCTTCAATTTTAAAAAAAATCTTTTTGAAATTGAAGATTTTCCAGAAATTATAGATGAAGTCAAAACTATATCACCAAACGGAAACTTAATTTTACTGCAAGAAATAAAGAAAAAAAGGTATTTCTTTTATAAATATATACTTTTTTCACTTCAGAGAAAAAAAAAGATAACCTCTTTTAAAACCATTCATAGTAGGTTTCATACATACCTGTATGAACTTAACAATAAAAAAATTATTTATAATGACAATAAAAGCTTAAAAACAAATGAAAAAAATCAAAGCCCAAAAACCATAAAAACATTTAATAGCAACATTGAAATATTTAGAAAAATCGACAATAAATATTACTTTATTAAAACAAAAAAAAATGAATATTTTATTTTTGATGTATTCACAAACAAAACAATCCTTCTATCAAATATTAAAGGAGGATCTTTCCTTTCTTTGCCAAACAATAAAATTGTATGTGGAGAAAATATATCCTTTATAGACCTTTCAACAGGCAACAAAAATGTTTTTCGCAAAAACAAAAATAATTTCTATACTGACTTAAAACTTTTACCTAATGGTAAAATTATAGAAATAGGCTATCAATCCAAATTCTCTTCAGAAAACAAACAAGGTATTTTTTTATGGAATATAGAAAAAGGAGCAACACAAAGGATCTTTCCAAAATCATCCTTTGCAGCAAATCCTTTTGTGCTCCCTCGCGGAGGACTTGTTACCTTAACTGGTGATCCTATAAAAAATGAACCTTGGTCACTAAACAATATAAAACTTACTATTGTCCCTACTCACATTTTTGATGGTCTCACTTTAGAACAGTCAATTACAGTTGCTGCACTTAACATCCGGAATAAAAACGTTCTAGCTAAACAGGCATCCCCAACCTTATTTAAAAAAAAGGGTGGACCACTTGTTATCAAACAAACAGATTTTATATTTACAATACTTAAAACTCTTCCTTTTAAAACAATCGAAACAATGGAACATCTTGGCTGGATAATAATTCCAGAGATTTTAAAAAAAGAAGCAAAAGCAACCCTCTCTGATAATATTATTTTAAAAAAAATGAACAAAATACATTCAGAAATTGACCAAATGCTTTTTGGTACAACTAAGATAAGTGAGGTGAGTTTAAAGAAAAAAATGAAAAACATTTCTGAACTTAAAAAGCAATTAAAAACAAATTTTACACAAGGAGATTATTTAGAAAAACTATTTAATAAAAAAGCAGATATATTTGATTTGATAGTTCAGTTTCATGAAGTTGAAAAAGAACTTCTTTCTAACTCAAAAAAATATACTATCAAAACGCTGTTTACTACACTTAAAATGATTAAAAATTTAACAAAAAACCCTTTAATCATTACTAGATTACAAAAAAGATATGATGTTTTAAAAAAAGAAACTAAATAACAACAAGAGGATGCTTAACACCCTCTTGTAATATAATTAAAACCTAAAGTTTTTTATCTTGAACATCAAAACTAAGATCACGAAGCTTATCCCGCAAAATATCTGCTTGTGCCCAATTTTTTTCTGCTCGTGCACGCAAACGTTCATCAATAAGTTTTTGTATTTCTGGTGTCACTGTAACTTTTTTTTCTGCCAATGGCTGCAACGATAACCCCAAAATATCTTGTAAGATCATTGCAACAGCTGATTTTTCTTGTTCATTATCTTTAATCGTATTTATATTTTCAAAAACAACTCCAAGCATCCCTGGCGTATTTATATCGTCTTTCAAAAAAGAAATCATTTTTCTAACAACAGGAAAGTTCATCACTTTATTTTTTTCAATTTTTAGCAATGGTCCTTCAAAAATTTTGCACAATTTGCGATAACTTTTTTCCAATGCAGCTAATTCATCAAAAGAAAAATCAATCGGAGCTCGATAATGATGATTTACATAATAAAAGCGAGCAATCATCGGATCAAATTTTTCAAACACTTGCTTAAGAGTAAAAAAATTACCAAGAGATTTTGACATTTTTTCTTTATCGATACGCACAAATGCATTATGCATCCAATAATTTGCAAACGTTTTTTTGTTAAGCGCTTCAGATTGTGCTATTTCATTTTCATGATGAGGAAAAATTAAATCCATACCACCACCATGAATATCTATTTGCTTACCAAGATATTTTGATGCCATCACAGAGCATTCAATATGCCAACCTGGTCTTCCATAACCCCACGGACTTTTCCAAAACGTTCCTTTTTCTGTCCCCTTCCATAAAACAAAATCTAGTGGATCTTGTTTTTTATCATTAACCTCAACACGGGAACCGGCACGTAAATCTTTTAATTTATGCTTTGAAAGTCGTCCATAAACGGGAAATTTTTTAATACTAAAATACACATCTCCATGAGCAACATAAGCATGACCAGAATTAACTAAACCGTCCACAAAATCTATAATTTCTTGAATATTTTCAGTTACTCTCGGCTGACAGTCAGGTTGTAAGCAGTTAAGCGCTTTAACATCTTGTGTATATGCATCTATATATTTTTGAGCAACCTTTCCATACTGCAATTGATCATTAAATTCTTGTTGCGCTTTTTTTAAAAGTTTATCATCTATATCGGTAAAATTTCTGCAATATTTTACTTCAAAATCAAGAAATTTTAACAATCTATATAACGTATCAAAAATTACAGCAACTCGCCCATGCCCAACATGAGCAAAATCATAAGGCGTAATACCACAAACATACATGGTCGCTTTTTTTTGCTCTATAGGTTTAAATTCTTCTTTCTTTCCGCTTAAGGTATTTGTGATCTTTATCACGGCGCTTCCTTTGGCTCTTTAAACTTCTTAAAAAATCATTTTTTTCATTTTAACACAGAACAACTCTATACGTTATCTCAATTGGGCAATTTTAAAAAAAAATAGTAGACTTTATCACTGCTACAACGTAGTTAAATGAAGTAATAAGTCCTTCAACAAAGAAGATCAGGAGCTCTTTAATGATACTATCTTTCCGAAAAAAACGTTTTATCCCTATACTTTCAGCACTTGTTTGCACAACTTTATGTTTTGCAAAACCTGAAACAAGAAAAATCAACCAACCTGACACACATTCTATTTTTGAAGAAAAAAATCCAAAACCTCCTCAACAAAAAAAAGTTCTCTCACCCAAAACCTCTAAAAAAGAAAAAGAGATTCCCCAAGAAACAGAACCTTCTCCAATTCTCTCAAACAGATCATCACGAATAATTAGAAATATTACTATATCTGGTAGCACCATGGTTCCTGATGAAGTTATTTTAAGCCGGGTTCCTTATAAACAAGGAGAACCTTTTAATCCCAATAAAACCAAAAAACTTATTAATAATTTGTATTATGACCTAAAACGCTTCAGAAATATAACGGTTCTTGGTGATCATATAAATAATGATCAAATTGATATTCACATCAAAGTTGAAGAAAAAAATCCACTCAAAACAATTGAATTTGTCGGTAACAATAAATTCTCCAAAAAAGATATAGAAAAAAAAATAGATTTTTCAAATATTCCTGCCATCGATGAAGAAGAGTTGCTTATTTATGCTCAAAAAATAAAAAAACTATATCTTGAAAAAAATTATCATGCTGCAACCGTAAATTCAAAACTCGAAATTGATCCTAAAGATAAAAAAGGAATTGCTATTTTCACCGTTGATGAAGGAAAAAAATCAATGGTAAAACGAGTTATGTTTACGGGAAACAAAAACATTAGTAGTAAAGAATTGCGCAGTAAAATTTTCACCCGTGAAGATTGGCCACTTAGTTTTTTAGATAATTCAGGAAGCTATCAACCAGAAAGAATAGAAGGCGATCGACACCTTATTGAGCAATATTATCAAAATAATGGCTACATGATGGCAAAAGTAGTAAACGTTGATGTTGTTATAAATCCTGACTCAAAACATTTCAATATCACCTTTGACGTTAATGAAGGTGATATTTTTACTATTAAAGAAGTAAAAGCTTCTGGAAACGAAATTTTTAAAGACGATTATCTTTCTTCTCGGCTTCCTATAAAAGAAGGTGATCTTTATTCACGTGAATCTATCGTAAATTCCATAAAAGCTCTTGAAGGACTTTGGGGCGAAATGGGATATATTTATGCACATATTAATCCATCAATTCAACCAGACGAAGAAACAAAAACTGTTAATCTTGCATTTCATACCGAACTGGGCAACAAAGTATTTTTAAATAAAATCAATATCATTGGTAACAAAAAAACACGCGACAAAGTAATTCGACGAAAACTAGCTCTTTCTGAAGGTCAAATCCTTACAAACAGCCGCATGGATTCTTCTAAAAATCGCGTTGAAGGACTTGGCTTTTTTGATCAAAAAGATGGTGTCATCTGGAGAAAAACACGCGTTGATGATGAACATGCCGATCTTGACCTGATTATAAAAGAAATAAAAACAGGAAAAGCCCATCTTAAATTTGGATTTGGCGGTGCAGGTACAAGCTTAAAAAACCCTTCTTCTGGGTTTTCTGTTGGTGCTGAAATTGCTGATACAAACCTCTTTGGTACCGGCATTCAAACGATGCTCAATGCTTCTTGGGCCAAAGGTCAACAAAGCATTTTATTCAACCTAACTGATCCATGGCTTTTTGATCTTCCTATCACAGGAGCCGTTGATGTTTACCATAAACGTCCAAGTTATGATGACTTTAAAAATACACAAGCAGTGAATGAAAAACTAACCGGTGGTGGAGCAACTTTAGGATTTGTTTCCCGAACCTTACTCGATACTCAAGTCATGTTCCGTCTTGGTATTGATAAAGTTGTATATGAAAAAAAACCAGTTGCAAGCTTAAATCGCTCCTGTCTTTCTAATATCATTACGAATCAAGTACTAGCCCAACAACAGTATCAAAGTACCCTTGATAAACTCTTTACACCTGGAACCTATTTTTGGGTTGCAACTCATTTAGGCATGGATAGAAAAAATCATCCTATGCATCCAAGTCGTGGATACAAATGGATGGCTGTATATCAAGCAGGAATTCCAAGTTTTAACTGTAACGTTGGTTTTCATAAATTTGATCTTGATTTAAACTGGTACACACCACTTATTGGAGAGCGGGACCTTGTATTGCGTCTTC
>DAOVGZ010000089.1 GCA_030672115.1 bacterium
AACGAAGGTTATTTATAAATATTCAGCTTGTATTGCCAGTGAAGGTTCGCATTCTATTGGTCCAGCTATTGTTGAAGATGATGATACAACATCGAGATCAAATATTGTGATTATAAAGTCAGGCAGGCAAGAAATTGCTCAGCAGCCGTTAGAAGATGAAAATCCACGTAAAAAAATGTTTTTAAAGTTAGAGGCAAATAATAAAAATATTGTTGTTGGTCAAAAGATAGAAGGGACGATTTCCTTTTATTGCTCTGTTGCCAATGTTTCTTTGCATGGATTTAATCCTCCTAAGATTGATGGTTTTATTTGTAACGATAGGGCTAAACCACTACAGGGGGTGCAAGAGATAGAAGGGCAACAATATAGTTATGTAACGTGGCACTGGCAATTATTTGCTAATCAAGCAGGGCAATTACTTATTCCTGCGTGTTCAGTTAACTGTACGGTAAAGAATGAAGATGATTTTCTTTCTAATTTTTCTTCTTTTTTTTATGTTCGACAAAATAAGAAAAGGATTCATTCAGATTCTCTTGTTGTAGATGTTAACTCGTTACCTTCTTATTTGGGTACTGTAGATGCTGTTGGAGAGTTTCAAAATTTTACAGCACATTTAAATCAAGCTGTTGCTCGTCAAGGAGATGGTATTGTGGTTTCACTTTCTTTAGAAGGTGATGCAGATTTTGAAAATTTAAATCTTGAACTGCAAAATGTTCCGCATACGTTTAAACTGTATAGCTCAAAGCAGATTATTGATATTGTAAAAAATACAAGTTTATCAAGAAAAACATTTGAATTTATTCTGCAGGGGATGGAAGCGGGTGAATGGGAGTTGCCGGAACAAAAATTTACATATTATCATGTTGATTCAGAGTCGTATAAAACATTAAAAACGTCTTCATTATTAATTAAAATTTTGCCGCAAATAGTTTCAAAAAAATATATTCCACCTACAAATGATAATGACAATTTAACGTCTGTAGAAACAGATGGTGATATTGATACTATTTCATTTAATATGTATGGGCCTTGGCGAAAAATACCTGAACGTACAATGCCATGGTGGTTGTTTATGGTTTTGTTATTTGTTCCTTTTGGTTTTTGGTTGTCAGGGTTTATTCGTCAAATGTTTTATAAAATTAAAAAATGGAATCAACCAAAAATACAATGGGAAAAAGCATTCAAAAGTGCTCGCTACAAGTTGTATCGCGCAAGGCAAAATAATGATTTTGCTGCTTTATATACTGTTTTTGTTGAACTCTTTGCAATTCGTTGTTCTGTAAAAATATCTGTTGTTTCTGAGCAGATGACTAAAAAAGTTCTGTTAGCCGGTGGCTTTTCGCAAGAGCAGTTACGTGATTGGGAAGTTTTTTTTACAACACTTTCAGCTTTTGTTTTTTATTCGGCTGAATTTGGGGAAAGTCAAAAGAAATTGTTTGATCAAGCAGATAAATGGATTGATATTTTGGAAAAAATTTTATGAAAAAAATAATATTAATAGGGTGTATGCTTTGCATGCATTTTTTTTGTTTAGCTCGTGATGTTGAAGAAACTTTTTTACAAGCTAATCGTTGTTATCAAAATAAAGAGTATAAAGATTCATTGAATCTTTATAGTTCAATTGAATGCAAAGGATGTGCAACATGGCAAAATATGGGCAATTGTTCATTTAAAATGAATAATCATATTAATGCTTTGCTATATTGGAAGAGGGCTGAAAAGGATGCATCATCAGCTCAGTTGCAAGATATAAGAAAAAATATTGTAACCGTGAATGAAATTTTAGGAAGAGAACCAGAACGAGAATCATTTTGGAAATTTATTAAAGATATTCTTTCTCGTTTTTCTATGTTTTTTTTCCAGTTGATGTTTCTTTTTATGTGGTTTCTTTTTTTTCTTAGTATTTGGTTTTTTAAAAATTCAAAACGAAAGTTGGCTGCACTCTTTTTACCAATCAATATGATTTTTGGTTCTGCTATTGTAATAAAATATCAGCTTAATCTTTATCCATCAGCTTTAGTTATAAAGTCAGCATCTGTTTTTGCTGGTCCAGATAAACATTATCATGTTATTAATAAAGTTAAGCTTGCAGATCAAATAATTGTTTTAAAACAGCGTGATAAATGGTGTCGGGTAAAAAATAAGAGTTTGTCTGGTTGGATTTTAGCTGATACAATAGAGGTTATATAGCTGCTGATATAAGTTAGATCATCACGTTAGGGTGAGGCAATTAAGCGGAAAAATAATAACATTACAAAATTATTATTGTTAATTGGTATTGCTGTCATAAGCATGACTTCTTTGCTTTTGTTTTCTGAATATCTGTTTTTTAAAAAACAGTCAAATAGATTGCTTGAGTTACAAGAGGATTATCGTGCGTATGTTTCTGCAGTAAATAAAATTTTGCATGACTATAATAAAACAAAAGAGAAGCTTGATTTTTTAGAATCTGAAGAGAAAAAAGGGCTTGTCCCCAAAAAAAAAAAAGAAATTGATGATGTAGGTCGTGGTTTTTATTCATATGATTTTCCGTGTGATGTAAAAGTTTTTTCTTCAGATGATGTTATGCATTTTGATGAGCAAGATTCTCTTTTGCTTGTTAATAGAGATCGTGATTATTTAAAAGAGTCTGCAATTTCTTATTTTTCAAAGCGTGGTGAAAAATCATTGTTTTTAAAAATAAATCATGATGATTGGTGTAGCTATACCCAGTATGCTTTGTCGTTAGATAAACCAAAAAAACCGACGCTAAAAAAGAAAAAAGTTCATCGAAAAAGA
>DAOVGZ010000027.1 GCA_030672115.1 bacterium
AGTAAGATGATCTACCTCTTGACGAGCCTCTGCGATTTTTAACAGCTTTATTCGAAGCAGTTCTAGCAGAAGATTTTTTTTTCTTAGTGAAAGTTTTTTTGGTAGTTTTTTGTGTCTGAATTGATGGCATAGTTTCGATTTGCTCTTTTTTTTCGACCTTCTTGGGCGACGGGTCTTTTAGTTTTTTATTTAAAAAATTTAACGCTTTTTCATCCAGAATAGACATATGATTGCCTATCTCAAAACCTGCTTCTTTAAGAATTTTAACTAATTCTTTCGAAGAAGTGTTGGACTGCTTCGCAAATTCGTACACTCGCATTTTTACTGACTTCATTTCTACGCCCCATCCAATCTCGACAGCTAACACTGTCGCAGTTAAACAGTAACTATCAAAAACTACTCTTTTTTCTGAGTGTTTTCAGACTCTACCTTTTTTTCTTCATTAGCAAGCTTTTCTTCAGAGATTACGTCATCTAAAAGATCATCAAAAATCTCTTCTTGCTCATCATTTCTCTGGTCATCACGCATTAAATTTATGTTTATACCAAGAAGCTGCGATGCCAAGCTTATATTTTGCCCCATTTTTCCAATAGCAAGAGAGCGTTGATCTTCATTCAACCAAACATTTGCATTTTCGCTATCAACAAGAACCACTCTTTTTATTTCTGCAGGCTTTAAAGCATCTTTTACCATTTGCTCTTCTGACTCTTTCCAAGCCAAAACATCAATTCGTTCGCCGCCAAGTTCTTTTAATATTGGCTTAATACGAACACCTCCAACACCAACACATGTTCCAACAGGATCAATATTGCTATCGTTGGAGATAACCAAGACTTTTGATTTATAACCAGGCTTTCTAACAACTTTTTTAATCTCAACTAAACGTTCGAACACCTCTGGAACTTCAAGCTCAAAAAGGCTTTTTAGAAAATCCGCAGAAACTCGATCTAAAATAAGTTGATTTTCATTTCTAGGTTGAGGCAAAACCTCTTTTAACAAAGCTCTAATTGTGAATCCAATAGCACAGCGTTCACCAGGAATAGTTAAAGATTTAGGCAAAAAGGCAAAAACATCTTGAAGTTTTACAACGACACCGCTGCGTTCACACTTATGAACAACTCCATGAATGACAGAACCTTCTTTTTCTTTAAATTCGTTGTAAATAACTGAAGCTTCGATATCACGAATTTTTGAAGCAATAACCTGTTTTGCTCGTAAAACTTCGATTCGACCTATGCCACCTTCAAAAGGAAGCCATATTTCGTCGTTTTCTTTAATTTTTTTGTCGATATAATGAGATTTTCTAAGACTAATCTCTGTATTTTGATCTAAAACAGATGAAACTACTGTTTTTTTTGAAATTATTAAAACTTCATCAGTTTTTTTGTCATAGCGAGCCTGAAATTCAAGTCCAGGATATTTTTTTTGATAAGCGGCAATCATGCCTTCGCAAATAATCGAGCTTAAAATAGACCTATCTAGGCCTTTTTCGTCTACAAGCTGATCTATAACTGCGGAAAGTTTCACGTAAAATCCTCGCTAAAAATACTGATTACAATAACAAAACTCAGTTTAACATAAAAAAAAAGAATTAATAGATGACAGTATAGACGACTTTTTAGGTTTTTTAAAAATATAATTATAAAAAAGAGGAGCCTATTAATTCTTTTATAAAGATATATATAAATACAATAATAATAGGTAAAGCGTTTTTTGGTGGATAACTTTTTGAAAACACTATCTTAGGCTCCTGCCAGAGAAGGTATTGGAGATTGCGTGGGTGGTGGATAAGTGGTGGATAACTTGGTGGATAACTTGGTGGATAACTTTTTGGCCAAAAATAGACCCTCTGGATTAACTCTCCTAGAGAGGCTTTTCGGAGTTATCCACCACTTATAACTCGATCTAGAGAGGTGTATGAGTAGGTTTTGAAAAAGTTATCCACCACTTATCCACCACTTATCCACCACTTATCCACCACTATTTCTGTTCTCATTGTAGCTAAAGAGAAAGTTTTTTTAATTTTTTCATGTCAGATATGAATTTTTCTATTTCTTTTCGGTTTCTAAGTAGGTATGCCGGATGGTATGTTGGCAAAATAGTTAAAGTTTTATGGTGAATGATAGTGCCTCTTATTTGTGATATTTTTATTGGTTGCTCTATAAGGGCTTCTAGCGCCGACGCTCCCAGGGTACAGATAATTTTAGGTTTTATAATATTTATTTGTTTAAAAAGTAAGAGGTTTTTGCATGTTTTACTTTCTACAGAAAGAGGTTTTCTGTTTTGTGGAGGGCGGCATTTTACAACATTTGTTATAAATACGTCTTCTCTTTTTATGCCAACGGGTTCTAATATTTTTGTAAGAAGTTTTCCTGAGCGTCCAACAAAAGGTTTACCTTGCTCGTCTTCATCTTTTCCTGGTCCTTCACCTATAAACATAATAAGAGCGTTGCTATTTCCGTATCCAAAAACAATATTTTTTCTATCTTGAAAACCTAGAGGGCATGCGGTGCAGTTTTGGTATTGGGCGTAAAGGTTTTCAAGTAAAAGTTTTTTTTTATTTTTTGTATTCATAAGAAAGTTCCGTTTTTTAGATTAAAAAAAGCGAGCCAGTAATTTTTATTATACTGGCCCGCTCTTAAAATACGAAAATATTTTTTACCTTTTTACATTGAAAGGTAGAGGGTTAAAAAGTCTATCCATTTATTTTCTTGTGCAAATAAAGTTTTTCCATAAGAAGAGTGAATTCCATTTTGAGGAAAGAAAATAGAAAGCCCGCGTGCTTTTTTTAGATCTTTTCCTGCTGTATTTGCAAAGGCAAGGTGTTCTATAAGTCTTCTTCCTTCGTAAAGTTCTTCGTAAAGAGTTTTTTTAAATTCTTTTTCGGTAGTTTTGTTGTTTAGTTTAATATATTCAATATTTGCCATCATATTTCCATAAAAATGATGGATATCTATATAGCTTGGTTCGTCAAAATGTGTACAAACAATTTTATTTCTGCTTGCTCGTATTGTTTTTTTTACAGTATTGTTTTTTTGGTTATGAAGTCCTTTAATGAGCAGCATTGCAACATCATTAATGTTTTCTTCCATATAGTCGATAGAATCAAGGTTTATTGCTGACAAAGTATATTCGTTTGTTATTTTTTCATAAAAATTACCAAAACATTCGACAATATGTTCTGCAAAATCAACAGGCTCTAAAGTTTTTTCTTGAAATGGCTTAAGAATATCCGCATAATTCCATCCATAACCGAGTTCCGCTTCTTGAGATCCTATCATTATGTGTGCGTATTTTTTTACAATATTTGCGACTTCAATCATTTGCATAAGGCAAGCGTCAAATCCTATAAACAGGAATTTTTCTCCATCAAGAAGTTTTGTGCATATTTCATTAAGTGCATAATCAAGTTTTTGGTTGTTTAGATAGTTGCCTGTTACATCATCCCAGCAGATTCCTCGCTGAAGCATTCTTTCTATGTATCCAATACTTCTTTCAAGTTCTAAGCGTTGAGTTGCGGGATTAAAGGTAATAAATTCTTCTGGCCTTAATGTTCGGCAGCGTTCTGGGTCTAAAATGCCAGATCCATGGTTCCAAAGAACAAGCGCATATTGTTCTGCAGGAAAGTTTTTTATTGTCCAATCACAAAATGAAATTAACGTTTCAGGGTCTCCACTATCCATTTTTTGAGAGTCAGGATCATCAGCGTTTAAATGAAGAATTTTTCCTTTTTGAATGTAATAACGGCGTGTAATTTTTTCGTTTCCTGATTTTCTAATATCAAGCTGAACAACTATATTAATATCTAGTGTAGAGCCCCATTCAGCTATTTGTTTAATATTTCTTATGGCAAATCGATCAAGGTCATTAACTGCAGACATGTAAATTGTGAGGGTTATTTTTTTTTTAGTAAGGTTTTTTGGAATTGCTGATTTGATAATTTTAACTTTACTGAGTTCAGTTTTAGTAGTTGAGGCTTTAAAGTAAAGATCATCAAGTAGTTTTTGAAAATCTGCTGAAGTTTTTATTGCTTGTGAAAAACAAAGTGTTATCACAAGCAATAAATGCTTAGAGCATTTATTTATAGAACAGTTTTGAGTCATAATATTCCCTTTTTTAAAACAGTATTTTAACTGAGGGAAATCATAAAAAAAGATATTGCTGACAATCAACAATTTTGAGTTTTATTTTTTTTGATCTTAGTAGTTGGTTAAACCATGTTTTTTTGCAGGAAAGTTTTTTATTATCCAATCACAAAATGAAATTAACGTTTCAGGATCTCCACTATCCCTTTTTTGAGAATCAGGATCATTGGCGTTTAAATGAAGAATTTTTTCTTTTCCTGATTTTTTAATATCAAGCTTAACAACTACATTAATATCTAGTGGAGAGCCTATTTTAGCCATTTGTTTAATATTTTTTTCGTCAAATCGACAAAGGTCATTATCTTCAAATATGTCAGATGCGAGGGTTGTTTTTTTAAGAAGATTTTTTGGAAATGCTAATTTGATAATTTTAACTTTACGGAGTCCAGTTTTAGTAGTTGATGCCTTAAAATAAAAAACAAATAGTTTTTGAGAACCTGCGGAGGCTTTTAGAGCTTGTGAGAAAAAAAGTGCTATCACAAACAAAAAAAGCTTAGAGCATTTTTTTATAGAACAGTTTTGAGTCATAATATTCCCTTTTTTAAAACAGTATTTTAACTGAGGGAAATCATAAAAAAGATATTGCTGACAATCAACAATTTTGAGTGAATATTTTTTTTGATCTTAGTAGTTGGTTAAACCATGCCAAAGCAAAAGTTAAGACAAAGCTTAATTGAAAATCTAAAAATAATAATTGGACAGGGTTAAATAAAAGCATTGTAAAGCAAATAATAGTTAAAAGATGAACAAGATTTGTTTTGGAATCAAAAAAAGGACTTGCTTTATAAAGGAAAAAAATAAAAAAAGCTCTAATAAATGATGTACTTGTCCAGCTAAAAATATAATAAATTCCTCCAAAAAAAAGGAGAATTATTTGAGTTACAAAAAAAGAAAAAGGGATGAAAGCAAGTATCCATTCCCATACCATAATAAAAATAACAAGATGTAATCCTGATCGTGCAAGAAAATGAAGAATTCCCCATACTTTGAATTTTTCTTTTGTTTTTTCAAAAAAAATACTTTTGTGAGATTTATTTCCTAAAAAAATTGATGAAAAAAGAGAAAATGTTTTTGGGCAACATTTTTGTTTTAATCGATTATAGAGATTTTGCTTTTTTTCATTAATAAATCTATAAAAACAAAATTTTGGTCTACTAATAAGGACGTATGAAAGGTTTTTTTCAAATGAAACTGCTACAATGCCAATTTTTGTAAGATAAAGATTAAAAGATTCTGTTGAAGGTTTTTTAAAAACTATATTTTGTAATTCTATGGTGTCTCCAACAAGAAGATTTTGTTGCTTTCTTGTATATATAAAAATAGAGCAAGAAATTTTTTGCCAAAGTTGTTTTTGTTTTATAGCAGTAAGTTTTATCGTTATGACAGTGTTTAAGTATTTTTGTTTTGACGTATCTATAGAAGTTATTGTGCCACGTATGCAACAAGGGCTGTTGCATAAAAGATGTTGCTTTTTAGTGTGATTATTTTCTTGAAAAGAAAACGAAAAACAGCCTAACATAAAGAAAGAGGCTATCATAAAGAGAGCTATGAGTTTTTTGTAGATGGTTTTTTTTGATAAAAAAGCTAAAAAAGCAACAATAAAAAAAATTGTTAGAAAAAAAGGTGTGTTTTTAGATGTTGCTTTTATTGCAATTCCGGAACAAAAAGCAATTGTTGCAAAAAAAAGTGGATGGATATTGAAGTCTATGAATTTAAAATTGCCAAGCATAATATTTTATACAGAAGTTTATTTTCCATTTTGAAAAAGGTTTTTGATTACAGGTAAGGATAAACTCAGTATACAATAGCTTTTATTTTCTCACAAAATTATTTTTATTGCGGAGGAGTAATCCGTAATATATGGGAAGGAAGTTTCCATTGTTTGATTGGTGTTGATCCATACATAATTGTTTGTTCTACAAGTTCTACTCTGTTGTAAAGATCTCTTAATGCTTCCCATCGAACTCTTTCTGCTTCGGATAAAGTTTCTATCGCGGTGTCAATTTGTCGAAAAGCGTTGTTGCGATTGTTTTTTGCTAAATTAAGATTTTTTAGTAAATATTCTGCTTTTTGTTTTTTGATAGTTTGAATTTCTTTATTGAGAAGTAGAACATTGTTTTCATGAACTCCTGCTTTAGAAGTAATTTTTTGTCCTAAATTTTTTACTTGATTAAACAGGCTTGAAGTGTCTTCAATCATTCTATTGTAATATTTTTTTAATTTAGGATTTAACTCAGCTAATTTTGAGGTTAATTTTTGTTCTATTTTTTTTATTTTTTCTTTATGTTTTGTTATTTCATTTTGAATAGTTTTTATTTCTGGATGGGCACTGCTTTTTTCTTTTCGATAATTTATAATTTCTTGTGATGCATTGCTTGTAATGTTATCGATTGTGTTGAATAACTGGTTTGTTTCATCAAGAACTTGTGCATTCATTCGTACTCTGCTGTTATATAAATTTCTTTTTTTTATACGATAATTAATTTTTTCACTTCCTTGTAAAGATCTTTCTATAGTTGTGTCTATCTGACCTTCTAAAGTGTTGATGTTATCCATCCATTGTTTAAGATTATTAGCGTAATTATCAAATTGCGACGTTCTAAGAAAATCATATAAAAGGTTGAGTACTTTTTTTCTGTATGGCTTTACTCCACGAATCATATTTTTTGCACGACTAGTTGGTGGTTGTTTTGTGGTATTACTGTTTTCTGTTATAAAAGTGCACAAAAAAAAGAGGATAATTAATTTTTTCTTTTTCATTTTATTTTCCATATTTTTGATTTTTACATATTTACCAAAAGGGTAATGTAATTGTTGATAGCGACTCAATATATTTATTTTTATTTTGAGCAAATAGTTGTTGTTAGAGGTTTTTTCTTGTTTTTCATTTTATAAAGAAAGTACGTTAAAAAAGATTATTGATTGTTTTTAGATAAAAAAGGAATTTTATGAAAAAGGCATTTTTGATAATTGTTTTATTTTTTGGGTTTGTAGGTACTGCATTTGGTTCAGAATTTGATGAAATAGAAGAATCAGCGTCTAAAATTTATACAATAAAACTTTTTGATAAGCTTTTTAAGGTTACAAAAAAGGTTTTAAATCAATTTGATCTTTACCAACAAGAGTTATTATTTCAAGAAAAAGCAAAAACTGAAAAAAAGAAAGCAAAAATTGAAAAAATATCTCAATATCATTGGGATATCAGTACTATTTTTTCAACAATTATTTTCAATAAAAAAGTAAAAAAATTTAAAGAAGCAAAAAAATATTATGAAGAAATATTTAGGCTTCTCATTAATATTGCGTCTGGAGAGTTTAGTCCTTATCAAATCAAAAAAGTATCAACATTATATATGATTGTTCGCATAGCAAATTTATTGGGAAATAAAGAAGTTATACAAAAATGTAATACTTTATTGGTTGAAAAAATAGTAGGCATAAAAACCTTTCAAACAAGTATAAAAACATTTGCTGGGCATAAAGATGATATTGAAGGTGTTAAAATTGTTCCAGGAAGCAATGGCCAGAGTTTTATTTCTTGGTCAAAAGATGGAAAAATTCGATTATGGGATATAAAAACAGATAAAGAAATAATTAACTTTATTGGGCATAACGGTGACATTGTAGATATTATATTTGTTCCAGAGACCAATGGTAGCTTATTCCTTTCTTTATCAGATAATAACACAATTCAAGAATGGTATATTAAAGGAAATGAAAAGATAGATACATTCATTGGACATACAGGATCGATTAATGGTATTGCCTTTATTTTAGGAGGGAATGAGAAAGTTTTTTCTTGGTCAGATGATAAAACAATTCGATTATGGGATATTAAAACAGGTAAAGAGATACGGAAATTTACTGGACATACAGAATCGATTACAGGTGTTACTCCTATTTTAGGAGGGAGTGAGAATTTTCTTTCTTTTGGATATGATGGAACAATTCGATTATGGAATACTGAAACAGGTAAAGATATACGGCAATTTATTGGACATAAAGGTTTGATTGAGGGTGTTGAGTTTGTTCCAGGTAGTAATGGTAAGAATTTTCTTTCTTTTGGATCTGATAAAATAATTCGATTATGGGATATTAAAAAAAATAAAGAGATACGGAAATTTACTGGACATACAAATTTTATTTTTGGTGTTGAATTTGTTCCAGGAAGCAATGGTAAACAGTTTATTTCTTTTTCATATGATGGAACAATTCGATTATGGAACACTGAAGCAGGTAAAGAGATACGACAATTTACTGGAAGTAAATCTGATATTAATAGTGTTGAATTTGTTCCAGGAAGCAATGGTAAGAAGTTTATTTCTTGGTCAAAATATGGATTAATTAGATTATGGAATACTGAAACAGGTGAAAAGATACAGGAGTTCTCTGGGCATGAAGACGGTACCAAAGGTGTTATGCTTGTTCCAAGGACCAACGGTCAGAAGCTTTTATATTTTGCGGCATCGGATGAAATAATTCTATTATGGGATATTAAAACAGGTAAAGAGGTAGGGCAGTTTCCTGGGCATGAAGATAGCATTATTGGTGTTAAATTTATTCAAGCAACCAATGAACAGAGATTTCTTTCTTGGTCGCGTGATGAAACAATTCGATTATGGGATTTAGATCCATATAAAAATCTGTCTTTTGAGCAAATTAATTTACTTTACAGAGTTTTTGTTGAACAACGACATACCTTACAAGAGCCGGCTAAAATAGAACTTACAGGAGGTATTGAGACAAAGGTAAAAGAGAACAAAGATTATGAAATTTTTGTATCATTGCCGAAAGAATTGCAAAAAAAGATAAAAGAAAAAACAACAATTAATGTTTCTACTAAAAAAATCCTTAAAAAACTATCTGAAAAAGAGTTGGAATTTAAACGTAAAGTTGTAATGCTTTTGAGTAACTTTGAAAAAATGTTAAATCCTAAAAATTTTACATTAAACGAAAAACAAAAAAAGTTTCTTACACGTATTTATGCAGGTGGAGATTTTGATATTTCTATAGGTGGTGCCGATTGGGATGTTTATCAAAGTTTATCAAACGATTTTCAACTTTTGATTGAGAAATATGAGTTTTTAATTAAGTACAAAAAAGGGCTTAGTTTTGAACAATATGAGCTTTTTTTAAGATTATTTTTAAATAAAAGTCATCTTCTTAGAAATAAAAAAAGTAACGATTATAAAATATTTGAAAAAATGCCTTCTGAAGTTCAATTAATAATGAACAAGAAGTTAAAAAAAAGAAAAGAAGATGATCAAGAAGAAGAAGGTGAAGACGAGGACGAGTAACAAATAAATTATAGAATATAAAAAAAGCCTTTTTGATGTGTGTGCCATAGCAAAAAGGCTTTTTTTATATTTGATGGTATGCTTTTTTGGATCATAAAAATATTTTTTTAGGGAGTTTGCAAGTATGATTAAAAGTAAAAGACTATTTTACATTACTGTAGTTTTTTTTATAACTGCTATGAGTTTATTGTTTGTTGCGTATGTGGTGCACAAAAAAATAAAAAATAATATAAATAATAAAGATAAAAAAATAATTATGAAAAAAAAGAAAGAATCAAAGAAAAAACAAGAACAACATGTTGTTAAAAAAGTTTTAGATAATGGTTTAACAGTTCTTGTTAGGTCAGTAAAAACAATTCCAAAAGTGTGTGTGCAAATTTGGTACAATGTTGGGTCAAAAGACGAAAAAGATGGTGAAAAAGGGATAGCTCATTTGATTGAGCATATGATTTTTAAGGGGACAGAAAAACTTTCTGAATCAGATATTAATGTAGCTATCCATAAACTTTCTGGGCATTGTAATGCCTTTACTGCTTATGATTACACAGGATATCTTTTTGATATGCCAACACATCATTGGAAAAAAGTTTTACCAATTATGGCTGACTGTATGACAAGTGCATCATTTAAAGATGAGCATCTTAATTCTGAAATGAAGGCAGTTATTCAAGAATTAAAAATGATTAATGATCAACATACGCGCAGTCTTGTTTATAAAATGCTTTCGCTTATGTTTGTAGGACATCCGTATCACTACCCTATTATTGGTTATAAACAAGATTTATGGAATATCCGTGGAAGTGATTTAAAAAAGTTTTATAAAAAACATTATATACCAAATAATGCAACACTTATTGTTGTTGGTGATGTTAACGCAGAAGATGTTGCTGCAGAAGCACAAAAATATTTTGGAACTATAAAAGCTGATAAAACCTATAAAAAAGAACAATTTTATCTTGATGATGATATTGCTTCTAAGTCAGTTACGATTTACAGAGATATTAAACTTGCTGAAGTAATGCTTGCCTTTAAAATTCCAGGATCCAAATTAAAAGGTGATCATGTTTTTGATATTGCAGCTTTAGCATTAGCAAATGGAAAAAGTTCTCGCTTGCATAAAAAGTTAGTTGATGAATTACAATTGGTTACCGCTATTGGTGCTTTTAGTTGGAGAATGTTTGACCATGGTCTTTTTTTCTTCCATTTTGAGCCAAAAGATATTGAAAATATAGAAAAAATTGAATCAATAATTTTTAATGAGATTAACGATATTGCAAAAAATGGTCTAAAAAAAGAAGAGTTGGTTCGTTCTACCAAGATTGCTAAGATGCAATATTATTCAAACTTAGAAGATATTGGAAATCAAGCTTATGACATTGGTAAATGGTTTTTAGCAACAGAAGATAAAGATTATGCATTTAATTATTTAGATGTCACATTTGATGAAATCGATAAAGATATAAAAAATTTATTGAGTACATTTTTTAGAAAATCAGTTGTTCATGAGGGAAAAGTTTTACCGCTTGAGCAAAGTGAAAAAAAATATTGGGCCTTATTGCAAGAAAAATCAGATGCTCTTGATGGTAAAATTTTATCACAACGAGTTCGTACAACAGATGTTGAAAGCCCACGGTATGCAAATAGTGTGTCGATAGAAAAGCCAACATTATTTGATTTTCCAAAATCGCA
>DAOVGZ010000090.1 GCA_030672115.1 bacterium
ATAGGGTTGCTTGTAGAGCGTATAAAGCTTTTACATGTTACTTCGAGTTTAAAAATTGGTGGTGCAGAGGCTGTTCTTTGTGATTTGATTAAAGGTCTTGGTGCTAAACAATTTGAGCATACTGTTATTTATTTTCATGATGGACCACGAGTCGAATGCCTAAAACGTTTAGGTGTTCGACTTTTTTGTTTAAAAGGTTTTTTTTGTTTGTATGATCCGATTTTTTTAATTCGTCTTTTTTTATGTATTAAAAAAATAAATCCAGATGTTATCCATTCTTTGTTGTGGTCAGCCAATGTTGCAAGCCGTTTGGTTGCGGCAATTCTTTTTGTTCCCCATGTTTCTGTATATCACAATAATATTGATCAAGATGGATTGTTACGTAATTTTTTGGATAAGGTAACCAGGCGATTTTCAAAAAAAATAATTGCTGTATCAGATGAAGTTGCTTATTCAATAAAAAAAACAGATAAAAAATTGCAGTCAGATCGGCTTGAGGTTATTAAAAATGGAATTGATGCTTTAGGCGTTAGAAAAAAAGTGAAGCAACAAGCTATTTTTCGATCAGATCTTGGGTTAGATAAAAACCATTTTGTTATTGGTTCGGTTGGTCGTTTTTGTGTTGTGAAAAATTATCCTTTGTTGCTTGTAAGTTTTGCTCGGCTATATAAAAAATATAAAAAAGTTCGTTTAGTTTTGTGTGGAGTTGGGCCAGAAGAACAAAACTTAAAAGTACTTGCGCAAAAATTAGATATAGCTTCTGAGGTTTTATTTATTGTTGGTAAATCTGCGTATGGATATTTTTCTTTGTTTGACTGTTTTGTTCAATCTTCAGATAAAGAAGGAATTTCTATTGCTTTACTAGAGGCAATGTCATGTTCAATTTCATGTGTTGTTACTAATGTAGAAAAAAAACATCCAGTTATTACAACAGAAAAAAATGGAATTATTGTTGATGCAGGAGATGAAGTTGCTCTTGTAAATATGCTTGAAGGAATCTATTTAAATAGTAAAAGAAGAGGCTTTTTAGGTCTTTCGGCAAAAAAACATGTTGAGCAATTTTTTAGTTTGCAAAGCATGATACAGCGCTATAAAAAACTTTTTTGTGCAATTCAATAGAGTCATTGGGTTGTTTTTTTGATTAAAATTTATGGCTTGTAGTTGAGCTTTAAATAAAAATAAATTAGACAAATAAAAGTTGATTTTTTAACGTTTTTTGATTAACCTGTTTATGACTCATAAATAAGGTGAGTTTTAAAATAGATAACCTCCATTTCCCCTATCCGTGACGTTCTGTCTGGATGGGGGTAAACTTTTAAGGGAGTTTTTTTCAAAGCTATATGAAGAAACTTCGTAAGCCTCACATTCATAACCGAAAATTTTATAACCATGAAAAGGACACGAGTCATTCTGGTTTTTTTGTTCGGACATTTAAGATGCTTTTGCAATACTATGCTTTGCTTAAAAAACAGCCGCAAAAAAATCAATCGTGTTGGGTAGAACCTATTTGTCCCTGTTTATGTTCTTCAGAACCTCTTGTTACATGGTTAGGTCATGCATCGTTTTTGGTACAGGTTGGCGGAATTAATATTTTGTTAGATCCTATTTTTGGTGATGTTTCTTTTTTGTATAAACGGATTTTACCCACAGCTTTTTCTGTTAATCGTATGCCAAAAATTGATTTTATTGTTATATCACATAATCATCGTGATCATATGGATGCTTCTAGCTTGCTTGCAATCAAAAAACAGAATCCTGATGTTATTATTTTGGTTCCTCAGGGTGATAAGGCATGGTTTGATAATCATTATTTTTCGAAGGTATTTGAACACAATTGGTGGGAACAGCGTTCATTTGCTGCAGTTGCTGAAAAACAACAAGAAATTACTTTTAGTTTTTTACCCGCAGCACATTGGTCACGTAGAGGATTTTTTGATAAAAATAAGTCGCTTTGGGGAAGTTGGATGATTGAATGTGCTGGAAATAAAATTTATTTTGCGGGAGATACTTCTTATTCAACACATTTTAAAGAAATTGCTCAGGAGTTTAACTCCATTGATATAGCATTGTTGCCAGTAGGGCCAAGTGAGCCAAGAGAGTTGCTTGAAAGTTGGCATATTGGTGAGCATGAAGCAGGCAAAGCATTTTTAGAACTTGGAGCTAGACATTTTATTCCTATGCATTGGGGAACATTTCCTTTTGGAGTAGAGCATTTTGATGCTCCAATTATAAGTTTAAAAATATGGTGGAAAAAAAATAAAGCTAGGCTTAAAGGAATGGCTTTGCATTGTGCTAAAATTGGAAAAGTAGTTTCATTTAAATCATAGAGTGATTGTAATTTTTTTGAGGCTTTTAATGATTAAAGTTGTTGTACTTTTATTTTTGTTACTTTATTTTACGGGTGTTATTACTCGTAGATTAGTGAGAGTTTTTATTGTTGCAGTTCTGGCTTTATTGCTTGTTCGTGAAGTAAAAAAGTTGGATTTGTTTTGTGATTCTAGTAAAAGTATTTGTCGCTTAAAAAAAACAGTTTCTCCTAGAGACTGTCAGAATATCACTTCTGTAAAAAAATATCATAAAGATCATATTAAATAAATTTTGAAAAAAAGAAGTAAATTTTTAAAAAAACCGCTGCAAAGCGGTTTTTTTAGTGTCAATTTTATCTTTCTTTCTTTTTC
>DAOVGZ010000019.1 GCA_030672115.1 bacterium
AATAGAAAAACTAAACAAAAGAAAAAACACAAAACAAGAATCTAAAGAAGACTCGATTGAAGAAATGACGCCAGTCCCACTAAAAGAACAAATAATAAAAGAATATGACGAAAGCCATCAATTTAACAAACCAACAGAAACAGAAACCGAAAATGACGCTCAAGAAAGAGTTGATAACCTTTTTAATTTAAAAAATAAAAACGAAAAAGAAAAATTTGAAAATATTTTAGAAAAAATTAAAGAAAATTTGAAAGAAAAAAAAGACACCAACCCTTCAAAAAAATATTTAAAAATAAATTTCTGAAAAAAATAATAATTTTTCTACTGCTAACTAACGTTGCAATTTTTTCCATTGCTCACGAAGTTTAATTGCTTTTTCAAAATCGAATTCTTTGGCTGCTTTTTGCATAGCAGATTCAAGCTCAATACGTTGACTTTGTAAATCTTGAGCCGACTGAGCAGCCTCTTGCTGTTTCTTACGTTTTTTACCGTAAACAGAAGCATCCGCAATTGCACCTTGTAACTTTGTGATGCTTTTTGTCACATCACGCTTTACACTTTTCGGACTAATTCCATGTTTTTTATTATATTCTTGTTGAATAGTTCTTCGACGATCAGTTTCATCAATTGCTTTGCGCATCGACTTTGTTATTTTATCGCCGTACATCAACACTTTTGATTCTGTATTTCTTGCCGCACGACCAATTAACTGAATAAGCGAACGCTTGTCTCTCAAAAAACTTTCTATATCAGCGTCCATAATTGCCATTAAAGCGACTTCAGGAAGATCCAGCCCTTCTCTTAGCAAGTTAACACCAACTAAACAGTCAAACACACCCATTCGTAGTTTTTGTAAAAGCTCGGTTCGTTTTGGTGTTTTTAAGTCACTATGCAAATAACACACTTTAATATGCTGTTCTTGCAAATACCGTGCTAAGTCTTCGGCTAACTTTTTAGTCAGCACAGTTACAAGAGTTCTAAATCCTTTTTCTGTCGTTTCTTTTATGTTTTTAATAAGATGATCAATTTGACCAACACGAGAAACTACTTCAATTGGAGGATCAATCAAACCAGTTGGACGAATAATTTGCTCAACAACTTCTGACGATGTTCTTAATTCATAATCACCTGGAGTTGCAGAAACAAACACAATATTTTTAAAATGTTTTTTTTCTATTTCTTCAAATTTCAACGGACGATTATCAAAAGCAGAAGGAAGTCTAAAACCAAATTCAATTAATGATTTTTTACGCGCCCTATCACCTGCATACATACCATGCAATTGTGGTATTGCAATATGTGATTCATCAACGATAAACAAAAAATCATCTTCAAAAAAATCAAATAAACAATATGGCGCCTGACCCGATGCACGATCATCAAAATGAGAAGAATAATTTTCAATACCTGAACAGTAACCAACTTCATTGAGCATCTCTAAATCATGCGCTACTCGTTGCTGTATTCGTTCTTTATACAAAGGATTTTTAACAGTTGGAGCATACTGCTGTAATTCTGCTTTAATACTAGCAAGAGCTGCCTTTTTTTTACGTTCTGTTGTTACAAAATGTTTTGCCGGAAAAATTAACGCATCATCAAGCGTTTTTAGTACCGTATTATTCTGTTTGCTTACCCACTGTAATCCTTCAACCTCATTACCAAAAAGCTCAATCCGTAATTTATCTTTGCGATACGGCAAATTAACTTCAATAGTGTTACCAAGAACCTGAAACGTTCCAGGAGCACGGTCAACTTCATTCCGTTTATATTGAATAAAAATAAGTTTTTGAATAAGTTTCTTACGACCTATGATTTGCCCAACTTTGAGCGAAAACGCTAAATTTTTATAATCAGAAGGATTTCCAAGTGAATAAATACAAGAAACAGAAGCGATAACAATTGTATCTTTTCTGTTGATCAACGAAGCTGTTGCTTCAACACGCAAACGTTCAATTTCACTATTTACTTTGGTTTCTTTAGGAATATAAATATCTTGAGCAGGCAAATACGATTCTGGTTGATAATAATCGTAATAACTCACAAAATAACAAACTTTATTTTCAGGAAAGAATAACGAAAATTCTTCATATAACTGAGCAGCTAATGTTTTATTTGGTGAAAGTACCAACACAGGTTTATTTTGATTGGCAATCACATTCGCCATTGTAAACGTTTTACCCGAACCGGTCACACCAAGCAAGGTTGACTTGCCAGGACGACTTTCAGATAACTTTTTTATAGCTTGTGGTTGATCCCCTGATGGCAAGAATGGACGGTGAAGTTTAAATAATTTTTCCATATAATTATTTTACCAAAAGCTTTACCTTTGGGCAAAAGAAGAAATAAGCTTATAGTATAATTGCTCCAGTTTATCGGTCACAACATCAGGAGCATACTGTGCAGCTGTTTTATATGCTCCATCTTGCAATTGTTTGAGTAGATCTTTGTTTAGATAAATTTCTTGAATTTTTTTAACCATCTGCGCATCAGAATCAACAATAAACCCATTTTTTCCATTTTTAACAATATCACGCTGGCCAGGACCATCTATAGCCACTACTGGCGTACCAGCTGCCATAGATTCAGCAAGTACCAACCCTTGTGTATCACTCGTTGAAGGAAATAAAAAAAGATCTGCACAACGATACTGCTCAAGCAATTCTTGGCGTAAAGGTTTTATAACAAACGTAACCTGACCAGAATCAAGCTTTAGTTTTTTGTATGCATAATCACGAATTACTTCTTCTTGTGGACCATAACCAACAATCGTCAAAGAATATTTCTGGTTATTAAGTTTTGAAAATACATCAAGGACAAGCTCAACATTTTTTTCTTTAACCAGTCGACTAACAAGCAATAACTTCATCTTTTTATCATAAGGACAAGAAGAATCAACCTGATTTTTGAAAAATTGATTCCGTAAAGGACTAGGCAAAACATTCATAGATGTCGCAACTTTTTGAGCACGAACATAATTATGAATCATACGGCTTGGTGCAATAATATGATCAACTTTATTACAAAATTGAATAACTTTTTTGGTAATAATTTTTTTAACTAACGGCTGATAAAATGGAATATAATGAGAATATCGTTCATACATCGAGTGATACGTAAAAACAATAGGAACTGAAAGTGTACGAGCCGCGCTGTAAGCTGATTCACATAATAAAAAAGGATGTTGTGCATGTACAACATCCGGCTTAAATTCACGCAGTATGCGCAAAACGGCACGGTCAGGAAGCCAAGGAACTGCAATATGATTTTTATTGTACATACAACGAAATAAACTTGGTACACGAACAACATAAGGTGGATCTTCGTGCTTATCTCCCAAAAAGTCGAGTGTAATAATAAGTACCGTATTACCACGAGCCATTAACTGTGTTGCAAAAGCATTAATAGAACTGACAACACCACCAGAATATGGTGTATAATTATTTGTTACAAAAGCAATACGGAGCTTTTTATGATTATTCACAACGTGTGGCCTACCAGATTTAAAATGAGCCTAATTAAATACATTGTTAGACAATGTAACGCGTCAATAAAATTATCGCAAAAATTTATTCTTTTGTATCTTCTTCTTTCATAACAAAATACAAACGACATTTTCGCTCAGGCTCAACACCTAAAAAACTGGACCGTTTTAATTTCCACTTTTTTTTCACTTTTTTCATTTTAGGCGAAGAATAGGTACCAATATAAAAAACTTTTTTATTCTCAACATTATGAGACTCATACAACTTTTCTTCTTTAGCCTGATACCAGTTAGGCTCACTCCAATCATCAGTACAAATCATCTTCATCGTAAAATTCCCAGCTTCAGATGGTGCAGTACCCTTTTTACTTGGTGACTCAAACTTATACATTGTTGTTACGCCCCATACACCGCCAAAAAACCCTGCTGATAGTGCTAAAAAGCCAAATATAAACTTTTTCATCCCTAAATCTCCCCTTTTTGCCTAAAAACCCTTCTTTTATAGAAAAATAGTACCTTTTTCATCCCTCAAAAAGCAACCCTATTGCCCAAAAAGGCCTGCCTGAAGGCGTTTTGTTAGGCCTTTTGTACACTGAATCCATACATGCTAATCTGATAATAGATAAATGGAGATCTAAAAATAAAATAATGGAGGTTACTATGTTTAAAAAACTTATCACTCTTTCACTTATCACTGCTCTTTTTGCCGGTCAATCATTCACAGTAGAAGCTGGAAAAAAAGAAATTAGAGACGATCGAAAACTTAAACTAGAACAACAACGAATTAAAAAACAAAATAACCGCAAACAACAAAGAAATAAACGAAAACAAGAAACACTACTAAAAAAACAACAACGTGAAAACGATCCAGAACGAATAAAACGTAATCAAGGAAGAAGAAAAAGATTTCTTAAGCGCGTTTTGATTTATGGTACTGCTTATGCAGCAACTGCAACTACTGCAATTGTACTTCTTAAAAAGAAAATTCTTCCTACAAAACTTCGATACGCTTTTGCAGCTATTGGATTTGGATGGATAACTGTACCAACAATAAAAAAAATATTCTCAAAAGAATAATTAACTAAAAATTATCTTCATGTTATCGGGGTGTTGTGAAGAAGGTCACAACGCCCCTTTTTCTTTATCTAAATTTACGAAAATGTTTTACGACCTACTTTTTTCCAATCTTCCAAAAAAATCTATAAAAGCAAATACACACTATTTCAACCCAAACAACCATATATTTGCTTTAAAGCCTTGTTTTTCACCCCCCTCATCGTGATATATTAAAAATAAAAAGGGGTTAATATATGAATAAAAAAATAACTATCTTTGCTCTTGGAGCAACAATTCTTGTCGGTACTGCTTACATCAACGCGGATATCACTTCTTATTTAAAATATCCTTGGACAAGAATGAAAAACTACTTCAATGAAGCAAAAAAAACACAACAAATAATCAACAACAAACTTAAAAATTTGAAACCTCAAATAAAACGTGCCGCTTCGCTTACAAACTATATCGAAAAAATAAAAGATAAAAAAATTGAGAATCTAAAAAACAAACATCTTGAAAAAATGATAGACATAAAAAATCCATTAATAAAAGAAGAACAGAAGCTTACACAATTAGAAAAACAACTTAAATCAATAAAAAATGCGCCCATAAGCACAAAAAGAGAAAAACGAAAAGCACTCAAAACACAAAAAACAAATCTCACAACAGAAATCAAAAATGAAAAAAAAAGTATTAAAACATTAAATAAAAAAATTAAAGAACTTCTTAAAAAGTTAAATAAACAACTAAAAAATGACATAAAAAATATAAATAAAAAAAAGCGACAACTTACTGGCAGGAAAGAAAACATACTCATCGAATGGAACAGCTTTATTGATACTTACTACTCTGGGAAAAAAGAAAATTATATTATTGGAAAAAAAGAAAAAACCTTAACCCCAAGCGTCACCTATGGTGCGTTGTACACTGCAACCGCATTGCCAGCCTTATACTATTTTATAAAAAAAAGATCCACATTCAGGGCACTTGTAGCTCTACCTGCACTTGCATGGCCCTTAGTAACGGAGGGAATTAAAAGATTACCAACTAACTATGAAGACTGGGAAGAAAAACTTAGTGAGATAGAATCCTCTATAAAAGGTTTAAATAAAAAAATCAAAGAAGATAACGACGGAATAAATCTGCTAAAAAAATTAAGACTTCAAAAACAAAAGCGACTAGAAAAAAAGAACAAAAGATAAATAATTTAGATAAAAAAGAGGGCGTTGCAAGTAACTTGCAACGCCCTCTTTTTTATCTAAATTTACGGAAATGTTTTACGTCCTACTTTCTTCCAATCATCCAAAAATTTCTTCATTCCATTATCTGTCAATGGATGAAGCATTGCTTTATGAAGTATAGCCGCTGGAACAGTTGCTATATCAGCACCTAATAAAATAGATTCTTGCAGATGTTGTACTCCACGAATAGAAGCTGCAATAATTTCAGTTTTTACAAATCCATATTCATCAATCATTTGTCGTAAATCAGCAACCAACTGCATGCCATCTGACCCAATATCATCTAGCCTGCCAATAAATGGTGAAATATACTCAACACCCAACTTGCACATTGCAAGTCCCTGTGCCAAAGAAAAAACAAGCGTAATATTGAGCCTTACTCCTTCTTTGACCAATTTTTTAATAACGGAAAAATAATCCGGATGACACGGAATTTTAACAACAACATTTTTTGCTATTTTTGTAATTTTTTTCGCTTGAGCATACACTTTTTTTGGATCTTTTTCTGTTACCTCAACGCTCACGTCACCGTTTTTTACAAGCTTACAAATTTCTTTAATTGTTTTTTTAGGATCACCTTTTTCTTTACTTATCAATGTTGGGTTGGTCGTTACACCATCTATTAACCCTGTATCTACCCAACTTTTAATATCTTTTATATTCGCTGTATCTAAAAAAAACTTCATAAAAATCCTTTTAACTTTTTAACAATTCATCAAGCATTTTTCATATGTACAAATATACAACCTACAATTTTATAGCAATACTCAACTAATTGTTCTTAAACGCTTCTTCCATCACAGAGAAATAAAAATCATATTAAAAAAAAAGAGTACTCAATTGAAACTTAAAAAAGCAAGCCGCACAAAGATAAAAAATTCAAAAAGTATTTTTTGCTCTAAAATTGTTGCTTATAACAGCTGTACCTGATACAATCAGACATATTAAAAATATTTCTATTATCAATTAAAAGAAAGGTTATCTTTGAAAAAAATAATCATTTTCTCCCTTCTTTGTTCTGTCTTTTTTACTCCCTACGCAGTAGGAGGACCTAACAGAAAAAGAAAAAAAAAACCGTTCTACCAAACAAAGAAAAAATCTCTGTCTAGGTAAAAATAAAAAAAAAATTCTAGCCACAAAAAGTAAAAATAAACAAAGAAAAATAAAACAAAATATAAAAAACCACTTTAAATCTCAAACAAAATATAATTATTAATCGCTAAGCATCACAAAGGATATTTTATGAATAAAACAATAAAAATCATTGCGTTAATAACTTTGATAATAGCAACACAACAATTGTCTGCTATGGTTGTTTTTGATAACCCATATCCAACAATCCAAAAATTATTAACAATGACAGGCTTATATTCACAAAAAATATCAAATCTTCAAGAAAATCAAACACCAGATCTGTTTGATGAATTAAACACGGAAGCGATAGCCTCTTGTTATCAAGAAACATTTTTAACAAATGAATATGCACAAGAACTAACAAAAATAATCACCGAAAATAATGTGCTTGAATGTTTAAATTTAGAAACGACTATCAAGCTGATAAAACGTGAAGCAAAAAATAAAAAATTGCCAAAAAAAGAATTTAAACTTTTAAAAGAAACTTTAAAAACCTGGCAAGCAGAAAAAGAAGAATTAACCGATATTTAACGATATAAAATTCTTTTGCATTTAAAAATCCCCTGTTTTAAAAGTCAGGGGATTTTTAATACCAAAAAGTATAACCACTTCATTCAAAAATTTGATGTATTTTTATACAAAAAATTTTGACGTATTTACCGCAGCAAACGTATAACAAAAAATTAACACATTAATTTAGTACAAAATAGTTTTAAAAATACTTGCTTTTACTTTATCTAAATTATTAAAATTACAATGTATTTCATAAAAAAGTTTTCATTTTTTTATTATAAATTTTAATTTTATGTAAAATTTTAAATATTAAAAACTTTTTATTACGGTGAACTTAAAATGATTTTTAATACAATATCAGAACTTATTACCTCAATGGTTCCAGCACTTTTTTTGATCGTGTTAACATTATGGATTATTATATGGATTATTACTCCATATAAACTAAAACATTTTGATTATAAAATAATAAAATTTACTTTAATTGCTACATTTTTAGCAACTTTAAAAATCTTTTTGGATATTATAATAAATCATCGACCTTCAAAAAGTATTTTCTTTCTTTGCATATGGACTATTTTTTTTGGTTCTTTGATTATGGGAACTTATATTTCAACGTTAATTCATCAAAAATTATTTAATAAAACAATATCAAAATTATATTTTCACTACATAATCAGCGCCATAATTTTTCTTTTTTTATTTTTATTTAACACTCATAAATTTGTAATTATGGTTATTAATACTAATTCCTTTGATTGGTTAGCACTTATTTTTGCAATAATTTGCTTAATCCTTACTTTCTTCCACACAAATAAAGCCATTAAAAAAAAATCTTCTATCAAAAAAAACTAATTTTATTGTATTTAAATCATTTAACAACAAAACTAATGAGTCTATTCGGTACAAAAATAATTTTTACAATTTGTTTTTCTTTAAGCCAGGTTGCAACAATTTCCTGTGCTTGGCTTTGAATTTCTTCTTGCGTTGCTCCATGTGCGCAAACAATACGACCACGAACTTTTCCATTCACTTGTACAACAAGTGTCACTTCAGTTTTTTGCGCAAGTTTTTCATCAACGACTGGCCATGAACACTTTTCAAGAGGCTTTTTAAACAACAGTTCCAAAAGCTCACTCGCACTATGTGGAGCTAAAACAGAAAAAGAAACAATAATTATTTCTGCTGTTGATTTGCTTAATGTACTTTTTTTACCAACCAAATCATTCAGTAGTTCCATAAATGCAGAAATTGCAGTATTTGGTTTAAAAAGAGATAAACGTTTTTGATATTCTTTTAAAAATTGATGCACACGCTTTTTGGTTGCTTTTTGCTCTTTATCATCCGCAACAATCGTTTGAGGATTTGTCATGAACAACCAAAATTTATTCATAAATCGCTTAATGCCATCAAGTCCTGCATCTTGCCATTCACAATCAAGTTCTGGTGGTCCCATAAACATCATATACATTCGTAAAACATCAGAACCGTATTTATCTACAATCTCTCCAGGGCTGACAACATTACCTTTTGATTTTGACATTTTTTCAACAAGACCAGATTTTTCTGAATATTTACAAACCATTCCCTGATTAAAAAGATGTAAAAAAGGTTCATCAAAAGTTAAATATCCAAGATCATGTAAAACTTTTACATAAAACCGTGCATACAACAAATGCAAAATCGCATGCTCAATCCCACCAATATACAAATCAACAGGCATCCAATAATCCATATCAGCTTGATCAAAAGGTTTATCTTTTAAATTAGGATTTGGATATCGTAAGAAATACCAACTTGAACCAGCCCATTGTGGCATAGTGTTAGTCTCACGTTTACCTGGACCGCCACATTGTGGACAACTGGTATTTACCCATTCATCAATTGCTGCAAGAGGAGATTCACCTGTTCCTGTTGGTTCATAATTTTTAACATCTGGAAGCTTTACCGGTAACTGATCTTCTGGCACAGGAACAATACCACAACCACCTTGGCAATGAATTAATGGAATTGGTTCGCCCCAATAACGCTGACGAGAAAATACCCAATCACGTAATTTATAGTTAACAGTTTTTTTTCCAAGTTTATTTCTCTCAATAAATTCAGCCGCTTTTTCAAAACCTTTGGTTTTTGCATCAAGCCCATTTAAAAATCCGCTATTAATAAGCGGACCATCACCTGTATATGCTTGCGTTAAATTTCCAGCATCATCAACCTGAACATCTGAAGATTCTATAACTTGCTTAATCGGTAAATTATATTTTTTTGAAAATGCAAAATCACGTTCATCATGCCCAGGAACGGCCATGACAACACCGCTGCCATAATCTTTCAAAACATAACTGGCCAAATAAATAGGAAGTTTTTCATTATTAATCGGATTTATTGCATATGCTCCAGTAAATACACCGGTTTTTTCTTTTTGTTCAGCCATACGCTCAATCGATGACATACTTGCAACCTGCTTAACATACGTAGCAACAGCATCTTTATACTCAGAATGAACAATACGATCAACAAAATCATGATCCGGTGCCATTACCATAAACATTGCGCCAAACAATGTATCAGGGCGAGTTGTATACACAACAAGATCAAGTTCTTTATTTTCAATGTCTGTTGTAGTAAACGTAACTTCTACACCTTCAGATCGACCAATCCAATTGCGTTGCATCTGTTTGACATTGTCACTCCATTCAAGCGTATCTAAACCATCAAGCAATTTTTGTGCATATTTAGTTATTTTAAGCATCCATTGTGGAATGTTTTTTTGTGTTACTTGTGTGCCACAACGTTCACATGCTCCATCAACCACTTCTTCATTGGCAAGACCTGTCAGACAAGAAGGACACCAATTTATTGGTCTATTAGATTGATACGCAAGGCCTGCTTTATACATTTTAATAAAAATCCACTGAGTCCATTTGTAAAAATCTGGATCAGTTGTATTAACTTCTTTATCCCAATCATAGATAGCAGCAATTGCTTCCATCTGTTTTTTAAAATTTTTTATATTTTCTTTTGTAGCTTTGGCTGGATGAACTTTCATTTTAATTGCATAATTTTCAGCAGGAAGACCAAATGCATCCCATCCCATTGGATGCAAAACATTATACCCTTCAAGCCATTTAATGCGGGCAAAAATATCTGAAAGCACATAACCGCGCCAATGACCAACATGTAAACCTGATCCAGACGGATACGGAAACATATCAAGGCAATAAAACTTTTTATTTCCTTGATTAGATTTTGATTTGGCAATAGGAGCCTCTTGCCAACGTTTTTGCCACTTTTTTTCTATGCTCTGAAAATCATAGGACATGATCACCCTTTAACCTGACTTGCAAATAACAAATTAATACCTTTTAATTGTATTGTACTACGTTTTTTTTACAATGGCATACACATATAAACCAATAAGAAAAAGGAAATACCATGGCTCCACAAATAATAAAACCGCAAGTTAAAACCCCCTGTTTAAAAAAAGATGAAAAAATATTGGTCGTAAAGCGAACTGATATTATAAGCGATATCCCATGGAATGGTATTAAACAAGTAGATTTTGAACAGTTTTTAAGAATCATTGAAGAAAAAAAACAATTCTTATGGCGCTCTCAAATGGAAAATGACCAGACATACAAACAAATCATTCCTTATCTGATTTTTACTCATCAAGGCAAATACTTTTTGATGCAACGGCAATCTGACGCTTCAGAGAAACGATTGCGTAATAAGTACTCTCTTGGTATTGGTGGACATATCAGACAAGAAGATATGACAAGCGCTTCTATTTTCGATTGGGCTAGAAGAGAATTTCATGAAGAAGTAAATTATAATGGAAATTTAAAAATTAAACCTCTTGGAATCCTCAATGATGACTCAAATGCTGTTGGAAAGGTGCATATGGGCTTTGCACTCCTTTTGCAAGGTGACACTCAAAACATCAGTGTACGATCAGAATTAAAAAGCGGAAAGCTCGTCTCTATAGCTGAATGCGAAGTACAAAAGGAAAATCTAGAAAACTGGAGTAGTCTTGTTTTGGATCTACTTAAAAATCAAGATTAGCAGCAAGAAGCTTTCCTTTAGGCACTTTTTCTGTTAACATCATATATGTATTTGATTGTTGCACTAATTCGAAAGGCTCCGGAGAAAGAATAAAACGAAAATAACACCAATCCGCAATCGCCCTGGGCAAAGCCCTATATCGTCCGCGGATTAAAAAAAAACTTTTTATATTTAATTACTTTTAATTTCTTAGATCAGAGAGAAAAATTCATGAACATTTATGTAGGTAACTTGCGTTATAACTTGACAGAAGAAGCTCTTAAAGACGTATTTACAGAATTCGGCGAAGTCGTTTCTGTTAAAATCGTTAGAGATAGATTCTCAGGCGAATCAAAAGGTTTTGGCTTTGTTGAAATGGCTTCAGATGATGATGCTAAAAAAGCAATCGCTGACCTTAACGGTAAAGAAGTTGACGGACGTGCGCTCAGAGTAAATGAAGCTCGCCCACGCGAAGAACGACCTCGTCGTTAAGTTTCCTTTTTAGAAACTTTTAAAAAAAGCGCCTCATATTTTGAGGCGCTTTTTTTATTGCATAATTTTTTCTGTTTTTTATATTGTTGTACTGATCATCAATTTTAAAAATTCGCCAAATTCTGCAAAAAGGAGTTTCATGTACAAAAAAAACAATTTTTTAGCACTGATTACCCTTAGCTTTTTTTTAACAAGTCTTGCACACAACCTAGTAGAAATTATAAAAATAAATCCTAATATTCAACTCGATATTCGATACGCAACACCAAATAATTTCACTGGTAAAGCAGTATACGAAAGTCCACGCTGCTTTTTATGCAAAACAACAGCACAAAAAATTAATGCCATACAAAAAGAACTAGAAACTATGGGGCTTGGTCTTAAAATTTGGGATGGCTACCGTCCACGTTCTGTGCAATATATTTTTTGGAATGTAGCACCTGATCGTACTTATGTTGCTAATCCTAAAAAAGGCTCAAAACACAATCGCGGCACAGCCGTCGATTGCACACTGATTGACAAACATAGCAATCAACTAGAAATGCCCAGTGTTTTTGATGAATTTTCCGTAAAAGCACATCGTAATTATGCAAGCATGACACCCGCTGCAGCCAAAAACTGCAAACTTCTAGAAAATCTCATGATTAAATATGGCTTTATTCCATTACCACACGAATGGTGGCACTTTGATGATGTTGATTGGAGACAGTACGAACTACTCGATATTCCATTCTCTCAATTATAAAAAAAAAATTCACACCTTTAACTATTGCGAAATCATATCATAAACAACTAAAATTGTTTTCAAAAACATTCTTATTTCAAAAGGTTAAAATATGAATTTTGTAAAACAGTTTCAGGCGGGTATGACTATTGGTTTAAAAAGTTTTGGTCTGTTATGGAAACATAAAAAACTTATTGTTTACATTGGTGTGCCAATTATCATTGGCATTACACTTGAATTAATTGTATACAATCTTTTTTTCTTTACACCAACTAATTCAGCGATTTTTATGCGTGGAATTATGGTAAATATATGGTCAACATTTGGTTGGACAAAACATCTTGGCCTGCTTATCACGCAAATGATAAAATTTTTTGTTATTATTTTTGCAGTCGCTGCACTAACACATCACACATCACAACTTTTACATCGTCGCGTTACAAGCATAAAAAAATCAATTAACGCTTGTTTACCCAAACTAAAACAAATTATTGTATGGGCAGCACTATCAACTTTTTTTTTCTTAATAATTAATCAGATAGATTCAATTGTTACAACAAGCAAAGAACTTACCCTCTCCTTAATTGCCACGTGCATTGGAATTACACTACGCGCTATGTGGTCACTCTCAACGCTCTTTGTTATTCCAATTATTGTACTCTCAACAAAACCCCTCATACCATCAATTAAAAAATCGGTTTCTATTACCAAAAATCTTTTTTCATATTACTGTGGCGCACTTACCTGGCTGGGAATTATTGGCATTTTAAGCTACACACCCTTTTTATTATTCAAAACACAAAGCGTATTAGCTCAAACAAGTGTGTATGCATTACTTGCACTTGTACGTTGTATTCTTTCAACCACGCACACAATTATTAAAACAAAGCTTTACTTTAAAGCATAACCACTTGCGCTTACCATAAAAAAATGTACATTGAAAAATGATAAACAACAAAAAAAACCTTAATATAAAGGAACAAACATGAATTTTTGGAAGCGATTTAAAGACGGAATACACATAAGCACTCAAAGCTTGCAGCTGCTATGGAAAAATAAAAAACTTTTTTTCTATAGAGCAATTCCAATGACGCTTTTACTTACCATAAAGTATCCAATTTTGTTGATGCTGGGGCTAAAATATAACTTTAACACCAATACAATACCTTTTTGGAACTTAACACTTTTTTTCCTCGCCTCATATGCCCTCTATATGCTTGCATATCATTGCATAGTTATTACACAAAAAGAAAATCTAACATTTAGAAAATCACTACCAATAGTA
>DAOVGZ010000070.1 GCA_030672115.1 bacterium
TTTACTCCAACATCTACTCCCAAAAAATTTCATAATGAAAACGATGATTAAAAAATTTTTCTTTTAAGAATACCAATCAAAAAAAGAATCCCCACTGAAAAACGGGGATTCTTTTTTAGCAAAACTTTCAAAGGTTTTAATCTATTTCCATAACAAAAAACATAATCCTAGCCATACATCTACCTAAAAACAATTGACTTCTGATTGCCTGCCACACCATGCTTAAATACAAAGTAATGGTACGTAAACATTGAAATTGTAGGCGGGCTCATGAAGTTAAAATCTTTTTTTAAACTTTTTCAACCAGCAAAATTTGCAACACTAAAATATCAAATTGTATTTGTAGCACTCAGTGCTATTTTTTGCGCAAAACTCTTTCATGACAAAGCAACCGGCTTTACAAGCACAGATCCTCAACCAGAATTTAAAGTTCTTACTCCAGATTCTGTGCGAACCTTTTTAGGATCTTCTGTTGGTGCAAAAGTAGAAACTGGTATCCATGTGGAAAACTTTCAAGAATTTGACATGCGTCGCGGTCGTTTTAACGTCGACTTAATTGTATGGTTTCGTTTTAATCCATCAGTTATTTCTCTCGAAACTATTGGAAAGTTCCGTTTTGAAAAAGGAATCATCAAAAAAATATCAAAGCCTCGAACCAAGTTAATTGATGGCATCATGCTTGCACGATACGATGTCCAACTGATATTTACTACCAATTTGAACCATAAGCTTTTCCCTTTTAATGATCATCGAATCTTTATCACGCTTGCCAATAAAAAAGTATCGCCTGGAGAAATGGTTTTTGAATCTTACGAGTCTGACCTTTCACTTTCTAAAAATATGATTATTGCCGGCTGGAAAAAAACAAACCATGCTGTTACAACCGGTTACACAGAAGCTGTTCTTGATCGCCACGATGAATCTACAAAAGTGTTTCACCCTGTTGCTGTGTTTTCTATAGACTTTGACCGAATTGGAGCACGCGATGCATTTATTTTATTACTACCTCTCTTTTTGGTTATGTATGTTTCTTTAATTGGTCTTACTTTTTCTTCAGAAGATTATGGTACACGCCTTGGTATTGCCACAGGTAACATTGCTGCACTTTTAAGTTATCGTTTTGTTATCGAAGGTGTAGCACCAAAAGTTGGATACTTTATGCTTACTGATCATATCTTCAACCTCTTTTTAACACTCAGCTTTATTATTATGTTTATCAGTATTTCATTACGTAAAAAAGAATTTGAATATCTTCGAGGAATAATCCTCATGCTGTTACATGCTGTACATATTTCAATGATTTATTATCTGGTTACCTATTGGATGGCAACCTAATTAAAAAGGAAAAAATATGATAAAAAAAACGCTGCTCTCTTTTTTTTGCATAACACTTTTAGCACAAAATGCTGTCCAAGCATCTTCGTTTTCCAATATTAAAAATTTAAAAGCATATACTCAGGCCTATGAAGAATATCCAGAAATAGATAATGACAATTGGACAAACCCTAACTACACCTCATTTTATAAAAAAAATATTCCAGGATGGTTCAATCCTATTTTTAGATTTTTACGATTATCAAAACAGCCAATATGGGAAGAAAAAGCATTCAAAACCATTTTACAAAATGTGATAAAACAGCGAGAGAACAATGGTTACATGGGGCGTTTTGTTATAAAAATGACACCAAAGTCTGATTCTAGATTTATTATTTTTGGTGATTTACATGCATCATTCCATTCGTTTGTAAGAAATCTTGAACATTTACAAAATGAAAGAATCATAAACAACAACTTAAAAATAAAAGATGGGTACTATTTTGTTTTTAATGGAAATGCAATAGATCTTTCTCCTTTTAATTTAGAGATACTCAATCTTATTGCACATATAATGGACAAAAATCCACAGCAAGTTTTTTATATTCGTGGGCAACATGAAGATAAAGAACATTGGCGTAATTTTAGTCTGCGTACCGAACTTGAACTTCGAGCTGAAAATATTAAAGAAAAATTAATAAAACGTTTTTTTAATACACTCCCATTAGCACTTTATTTGACCGGTCTAGAAGGCAAAAAAACTGAAGTTATTCGCATATCTTATTTTAATCGCAACTATAAAGAACTAAATGAAGATAATTTTGCAGACTTTTTTATTCTTGATGATGAAGAACAAGAAGGTGAAGTAACCGTTAGAAACCTTGAAGTAAAAACAACTGTACCAAAAGCAATCAATATAAAAACAATTATAAAATCAGAAGATAGACTTATAAAACAAACAACAACAGAAGGACTCATTCAAGCAGATTCAGAAAAAGGCGCTACTTCATGGATGGTTCTTTCTGCGCCGAACAGAACTTTTAGATCTTTATATAAATTTTTCTTTGATGCCTTTGCAATGATTAAAACAAATGGAAAAATCAGTAATTGGACAATATCTTTGTACAACCAAGATGTACGAGAACAAATCGGTATAAAAAAAAGAAAAGAATACTCTTTGGTTTCTGGCGATCTACTAAGTGGACAAACAAGACAAGTAAAAACTCTTAAAAAACAAGTTGTTAAACTTGAACAAGCGCTACAATCATGCAAAAGCCGCACAAAAATTATAGAAACCAAAACTAAAACACCTACAAAATCATCCGATAACAATCAAAAAGAACTCGAACTTGCTAAAAAAGAAGCAATGCTTGCTAAAAAAGAAGCTGAACTTAGCAAAAAAGAAGCTGCTGTTGCACAATCAATGTCAAAAAAAGTAGAACCCGAAAAAGAAGAAATTATCATTGGAACTACACTTGGTCTTACTGGCAACATTAAAGAAGAAAGTGAAAACGTCAGACTAGGTCTGCAACTGCGTTTTGATAAATTAAACCAACAAGGTGGCATTAATGGAAAAAAAATAAGACTTGTTGTCCTTGATGATGGATACAATCCAAATAATGCCCGTAAAAATGCTCTTGAACTTATTAATAAATATAAAGCAGAAATAATCCTCCTGCCTACCGGTAGCGCAACAACCAAAGCATATTTAGATTTAGTAAAAGATAAAAAAGTTGCCGTTTTATTCACAACATCTGGATCACCGGCACTGCGAACTCCAACACCAGAATATTTTATTCACTTTAGACCTTCATACCCTGCAATGGCAGAAGCACTTCTATCTTATGCACAAACAACACTCGAAGCTAAAAAATATGCTCTCATTACTCAAAGCGATGTTACTGCTGCCGAAATGGTTACAACCATAAAAAAAGCAGGAATAAAACAAGAAAACTTTATTGAAGTTACACACAAAAGAAATATCACTGATATGAGCAAACAAGCTCAAGAAGTTAAAAAATTTAAACCTGATGCTCTTATTTTATGGACAACATCAGCAGCATCAATGGCTCTTATTAAAGAAATGGGAGCTGAAAATTTAATTGACACAAAAATGCTTGGTGCAGACTTAAGAAATGCAATTTTTGATGAATTTTTAAAAAATATGGGACTAACCAACAATTATATTGATGCACAAGCAATCCCTAACCCTCAAACAAGCAACCTTCCTATTTTACAAGAATATAGAACTGTAATGGGAACAAAACAGATAAGCGGCCTTAGTGCAGAAGCTTACATTTGCGCAAGCATATTTATTCATCTTTTAAAACAAACAAATGGATCAACCGATAAAGCAAAAATAATTAAAGCTGCTGAATCTATTACCGCTGTTGATTTGGGTGGCATAAAACTTAATTTTGAAAAAAAAGACAGAAGACTTTCACAATTTATTTGGCTTAGTACAGGTGAACCAAAATGGATTGCCGTTGATGTACAAAAATTAGAAGCTGCATCTGCAAAAAAAACCGCACAAAAAATAAAAAAACCTACACCCGAAAAAATTACAAAAGTAAAAAAGGAAGAAACAAAAGAAGAAAAAGATTTTATCATTGGTTCCACACTTGACCTTTCAAAAAGTTTAAAACTTGAAGGTGAAAAAATGCGTGAAGGGCTTGATATTTATGTCCGAAAAATAAATCGTGAAGGCGGCGTTCGTGGCAGAAATGTAAAACTTATTGTTCTTGATGACGGCTACGACCCAGAACAAGCAAAAGAAAATGTTAAAACGTTACTCGAAAAACATAAAGCGGATATTATTCTTTCTTCACTTGGCAGTCCAACAACTGCTGGGTACCTTGATGAATATATCAAAACTAAAAAAGTACTAGTTGCCTTCCCATTTACAGGATCTCCCGTCTTGCGCGATCCTTCTTATTCTAATTTACTCCATTTAACACCTCCATATGATCAAATAGAACTTGCACTCTTTAAATATGGGCTTGAAAAATTAAAGGCCAAAAAATTTGCTCTTTTTGCACAATCGGATGAAATGACTGAAGGTGTTAAAAAAATTCTTGATGTTGCTGGTATTAAAAAAGAAAATTGGACCTTTTTAGGGTACGAACGTAACACAACAGATTTTTCTAAACAGGTAAAAGATGTAGAAGAATTCAAACCTCAAGCAATCGTTCTTTTGAGTACATCTCGCGCTGCAACAGAATTTTTACGACAAGTTGGCGTAGAAGACTTAGTTGGCAAAAAAATAATGGGAATTCAACTTGGAGATTTAACCTTTAAACAATTTATTAAACAACAAGGACTAGAAAAACAGTTTTTTGATATTCAAACAGTACCAAATCCAGAAAGCGATCTTCCTATCTTAAAAGAATATCGCGAATTGATGGGCAACAAACAGCCGGATGCATATAGCGCTGTTGCATACGTTGCTGCGGCAATATTTTTCGATATTCTCAAACGAGTTGAAGGTCCATTAACTCATAAAAATATTATTGCTACTGCAGAAAAAACAAAAAAATATAATCTTGGAGGGCTTAATCTTAATTTTGAACCGAGCTCTCGCACTATTTTAAATTACATTTGGTTTGATACAGGAAAAAAAGGTGACTGGGAACAAATGGAAGTGAAACCAAAAAAATTAAAATAACTTTCAAAAAA
>DAOVGZ010000016.1 GCA_030672115.1 bacterium
AAAAATAATTTTATTTATTATTCCATTTCTTTTTCTTTCATCTTGTACCATGAGACAAGTCTCTGTAAATACCATTCTTGATAGCCAACTGGCTTCCAAAGGATTTTCAAATCAAAAACAATTTTTTATAGCAACAAAAAACAACAGTTTATTTGCAAAAGAAATATCACAAAAAATAATCAGAATATTGCAAGCAAAGGGATATAAGACTACTCAAAAAAGGTCTCAAGCAGATTATTACCTGATTTTTAATGTTGATATGTCAGAAGAGAAAACTGTAATCGACTCACCGGTATTAATTCCTGGCCAAACCAAAACCATAAAAGGTGAGGTTGGAGGAGTTCCATATTATAAAAAAACAAGTATCTCTGATGAAATAATATATGTGCAAAAAGAATATAATTATTTCCAAAAAACTTTAATTATTACTGTCTATGACAATAAGCAAAAGAATGAAACAAGAAAACTTATATGGCAAGGTTCATCAATGAGCTGCTGTGACAATGATGATTTAAGAAGCGATACAGATTTCCTTCTCATATCTGTTTTTAAATATTTTGGACAAGATACAAAAAAAAGAAAAAGTTTAACTCTTTCAGAAAACAACAAAGATGTTGCAGCTCTTCGCGATGATACAAAAAAACTTTTTAGATCAAAAAAAAGATCCAGAAAAAAAAAGACCGTAGTGTAATGCAGACGCTTTTTAATTAAAAATATTGTAATAATACAGAATATGAAGGAACAAAAAATGATTAATCTCAGAGTTTTTAGTTTAAGTATGCTTTTATTGTTAGTAAACAATGCAAATATATATGCTGCAGAGAAAGGATCTTTACCTAAGAAACCTAGCCCTTTATTTAGTATAGAAACAACAAAAGAAATTGCTATTTGTGTACCTCTTGTATGTTTAAGCGTAGCGCCTGCCTTTGTTGCAAAAGAACTATTTCCATCTTGCTTTTCTAACAAAAAACTTATTTTACAATTTGCAACATTCATGGTGCTTTGTGGTTTAAGTACAGGAATGATTGTTATCATTGCAAAAAAATTATTTCCATCTTACTTTTCTGAAAAAAAATCAATAGATAGACTTGTAGATTCAATTTCGACAGCTTATATCAATCTTTTTAATTCATAAAATGATCATAAAACATGATGTTGCCAGAAGGTTTTAAAGAACGAATTCAGCGGTTATCATACTTCAAAAGCCTTTTTTGTTCTTGATTTTCAGACTATAAATGTAAAAAGTTAGAAAATGAAAATTCTTATCAAAATGAAACAAGCTTAATAGCTCCACAAGAAAATGAGAATAATTTAGACGTTTATTGGCAAGATCAAGAATCATAATTGCCAAACGCCCAGAACAAAAAAAAAATGAGGCCATTTTTTTTGGCTTCCTTTTTTATACAATCAACCGCAACCCTTTTGACAAATAGCGACTAAGCAATATAAACTTGTAAAAAATGGTATAAAAACAAAAATCGATAATTACTCAGGAAAAAATTATATGAAAAAAAAATTCTATTTACTAACAATACTTTTTATATCAACAACTATTTTTTCAATGGATAATACAGATAAAACCCAAAAAATAATAAATGATACAGATGATATCCAAGAAATAACGCCTAACATTCCTGAATGGGAAATAACACAATATATGACGGAAAAATTTGGTTACAATCCTGGATTCAATATAAAAGATTATGGAAATAAGAAAATACAAACTGGAACTGGCGTTATTATTGCACACGGCTTTGGGTCTAGCAGCTCTTCATATAACTCCTTTATCAAAACTTTAAAAAACCAAAAAAAAAACCCCATAAAATTCAACTTCAAAGATGCAAATCAAAAGTCATTTAGAAAAATTTTTGTAACAGATTTAGGGGGCTTAAAAGAAGCAACAATAGTTTTATATCCTATTGTTAAACTTTTTGAAAAAGGCTGTAAAAACTTTGTTCTTTTTGGCCACTCACGTGGTGCTGCAGCTGTAATTCAAGCTCTTTATATTATTGCTAACCCCAATCAAAAATATAAATCCTATTCTGATAATTTATCCTTTGAATCCAATCTTAAAAAAACTGATCTATGGGATCAAAAAAATAATAAACCAAATCAAAATAAAATTAATAACATCGAAAAATCTATTAAAAAAGTATTTATCGCTAACCCACTTCTTAGTATTAAAAAAGTAACAAAAAAAATCTCTACAGAAATCATAAAAGATTTTATTGAAAAAAAAATCTCCAGTGCATTTGTAAAAACAAAATCGGTATTAAAATATTTACAAAATCCATTCGCCACTAGTTCTGCTTATGCTTCAGATATCGGACTAAGTTCAATATCTAAAGTTCCCTACTTCCGAACAGAACCAATTGAACTTCTCAAAAATGAAAATATGCAAAAATTTTCCATCGATTTTTCACTAGCAAAAAAAGACGAGATTGTTGGAAACGCCCTTGACAAAGAACTAAAAGTACTTGTATCCAAAAACCAAAAATGGACCGCAACTAACGAAAACAGTAAACACGGCGATATACAAATAAGCTTGGAAAAATTAAAAAACCATCATTGAATTTAATTAAAACAATAAAGACATTATTATTTTAAAAATTACTCTATCACCCTAAAAACACCACGATAATCTCGCCCACGAATAAATGGCTCTAAAGCAATATTATCAATTTCATATTTACTTGAGCCTGCATGAACACCATCAATAAAATCATCGACGAGTTCTTTTTGGCCACAGACAATAATTCGAATATTATTACCTTCAACTACTTGGCCTATGCCTTCTACACCGATCTTTTGCGCAAGCTTTAAAATAAACTTTCGCAAAAAGCCATCTTGCTTGGCCACGTCACAAGTAATTTTAATACACAAGCTCATAACTATCTCCCCCTTTGTTTGCCCCTTTAATACAAATCCCTTAAAACATTAACAAAACAGCAATTATCGTGTCAAAAGTTATTATCAAAATTGTTATTCTGGACTTCCAATTGGTTCTTAGTACACTAATTACTGTTGTAATTTAATTCTTTATTTTGTCGTCTTTTTCTTGAGGGGAATCTCTACAATGAGTGAATCACGTGTAAGAGTTCGTTTTGCACCGTCACCAACAGGCCTTATGCATTTGGGTAATGTACGTACAGCATTAATGAACTATCTTTTTGCTCAGCAAAAAAATGGAATCTTTGTTTTACGAATAGAAGATACAGATCCTCAACGTAATTTTGATCCTCAAGCAAAACATATTATTGAAGATCTTAAATGGCTAGGACTCGATTATACTGAAGGCCCCAAAAAAAATGGACCTTTTGCTCCGTATTTTCAATCAAAAAGAATGGACATTTACAAAGAAAAATTAAATACACTTGTAGAAAAAAATTTAATTTATCGTTGTTTTTGTACAACAGAAGAACTCGATAAAAAACGCCAACGTCAAATTTCCCTTCGAACAGCCCCACGCTATGACAGAACATGCCTTAAACTCTCACAAGAAGAAATTCAAAAAAAACTTGATCAAAAAATACCTTTTATTTGGCGCATGAATCTTGATCATACTAAATCAATTCATCTTAAAGATATTGCACATGGCGATATTAAATTTGATCTAAAAAACTTTTCTGATTTTCCTCTTACCCGACAAAATGGAAGTTATACTTTCATGTTTGCTAACTTTGTCGATGATATGGTTATGGAAATCTCACATGTATTGCGCGGAGAAGATCATTTGACCAACACAGCTGGCCAAGCAGCACTTTTTCAAGCATTTAGCAAAGAACTTCCAACCTTTTGGCACATGCCAATATTGTGCAACATAGAAGGAAAAAAACTTTCTAAACGTGATTTTGGTTTTTCTTTAAAAGATTTAAAAGCTGCTGGTTATTTGCCAGAAACAATTTGCAACTACTTGGCAATCATTGGCGGATCATTCAAAAAAGAAGTTATGTCTTTAGAAGAACTAACACAATCAATGAACTTTGATCATGCCCATTCAAAAGGTCAAATTAAATATGATGTTGAGAAACTAAAATGGCTCAACCATAAATGGATTGCTCAATACGATCCAGCAACACTAACCCAACGTTGCAAACCATATCTCATTGAAGCCTTCCCCCAAGTTAAAAAAATTGATGATCAAAAATTAACAGATCTCATTCAGGCAATAAAAACAGATCTAACCACACTTGCCGATGTTTCTAATGTTTTAAAATTTTACTTTGAAACTCCAATACTAGAAAATCTTGATCTACAAGCGGTTCTTGATAACAGTACCCCTCAGGTAGCACAAATTGTTGCTCAACATATCAACACAATTAATAATCCAGACGTCTTTCTTATGAATATAAAAAGTGCGGCAAAACAACAGGAACTAAAATTTAAATCACTTTTTTCTTTCTTGCGTTTTGCTCTCATGGGAGCTACAAAAGGACCAGGAATAAAAGATTTAATTGAGATGCTTGGATATGAAGAAGCAGAAAAACGTTTACTTAATTTGATTGAACTAAATAAATAAAACCTAAAGTTTTTCGTTCGGATCTAACAATCTATTTGGAAGCTCTTGAAAATCCAAAACGATTCCTATTTCTTGAAAACGTTTCATTAATTTTTCAAAAAATAGTTTTTCGCTTGGAATAACAAAAATTTCAAACAAACTTGTTTTTTTATCTAATGTTCGATCAAATGCAAGATGTTCAAAACTTCTAAGAATTGCGACAAAAAACCAACAATCTTTTTTTTCGAGATGTGCTTGATAATAAAGACAAATATCCATGAGTATTCTTGTTATATTAAAATTTTTATGTGAAAATTAAGCTTTAAAACAAGTCTACAAAGAAATTCTTCAGATGTAAAAGTTCCATAATATATAACCTCTTAACCATAAAGGTAAAACCTCATGGCTAACAATAACTCAGGAAAGATTGGCGTAGCAACAGCTACAATAACAGGCATGAACGCAATGATCGGTTCTGGTATTTTTACCGCGCCAGCAATCCTTGCATCAAATATTGGTCCTGCAGGAATCCTTGCTTATATATTTGTTGTTGCCTCTGTTTGGTTTATGGCTCAATCAATTGCTCGAGTAGCAAGCCTTTTTCCTGACGAAGGATCCTTTTACACCTATGCAAAACAATGGGGTGGTCATGCGATCGGCATGATTTCAGCATCTTCATATATTATTGGTCTTACAATTGCTGTTGGTGTACTTACAACTATTGCAGGGCATCACCTTGTTCCGTTTTTTCCAAAAACAAACCCTAGTACTCTTGGCCTCATTGCACTGCTTATCCTTATTGTTCTTAATATTTTTGGAGCAGTCCTTTCACAAATAGGACAAAAAATCTTAATTTGCTGCACAGTATTTCCATTACTGGCCATTATTGGCATGTGCTTTTCTAAAGCAGATTTTTCTTTATTAACACCATTTGCACCTCATGGCTTTGGAAGTGTTTTAAAAGCAACGCGTCTTGTTGTGTTTAGTTTCTTTGGTTTTGAATCAGCTTCTGCATTATTTAATCTTGTTAAAAATCCTAAAAAAAATGTTCCTCGCGCATTAACCTATTCCATAACTTTTGTAGGAATACTTTATATTTTATTTGTAAGCGCAATTATTGTTTCTGTTCCGCTTGAACTTTTTTCAAACGCACATACTCCACTGGCTGAAACGTTAAAAATTATTTTCCCTGGATTACCATGGTTTATAACGATTATTCATGTTTCAATTTTATCAGCGATTTTAGGAACCATGCATTCGCTCATTTGGGGTTCAAGTAATTTACTATTTTCTTTAACAAAAAAAATGAAAAACAAAACTATTCAATCGGCTATAAAATCTGATTTACTTACTCCAAAAGTAGCTGTTCTTGTTATTGGAGCATTTGTTCTTCTTGGATTTTTAACCATAACAAACCTTGACCTGTTTTTCTTTTTAACTGCAACGTTCATGGTCTTTGCCTACATAACAGCAATGATTACTCCATTAACTATCAAAAAAGAATGGAAATCTGGACGAAATATCATAAGCGTTTTAGGTATTGCAACAGCAACCTTAATTCTTGTGTTTGCACTTCAAGGAGTCTGGGAACAACTAACTAAATTGACTTATTGATTGACGCACGAGTTTGCGCAGTGCTATATCTTTTTTAAATAGGATATAGCACTACAACAAGAAACAAGACCTCTAAAAAGGAGAGAAAATGTTGTCAATCTCATTCAAAAAAAAATGGTTATTTGTATGCATACTTTTATTCATATGCGGCAAATCTCAAGCTCTTTCTAATTTAACCAGGCATGATCCATTACCCCCTTACACAACAATGGACCCCCATGCTTTTTTACATACTAGAATAAAAGATCAACTTCATGGTCGCACTGAAAATGACAAAAAATTAAACAAATTCAGTCTTTACCTTTCACCATTTGGACAAAACGCAAATATTGGAAGAGACTTTGACAACAATGAAGAAGAGCTTGGAAGCTTAAATTCTAAATGGTCAATGATTGCTCTTTTAATGGGAGAAATTCCAAAAGGTAAAACACTTTCTCCGACACTTACAACTGCTCGCACCAAACTGTTTCCAACTTTTTCCCCAACAACACCAATTAATGAATTTAATGAAATCGATTGCACAGAACAATTTGGTTTCTTTGAGTTTCCAGCATGCTACCGCAAGCGAGGTTTTCGCTTTCAATTATCGGTTGGTTTTTTGGAACATTTAGGTTTAATGATTCAAGGCGGATTTGCAGATATAAACTTTAACCCTACATGCCCTAACGAACTTCTTACGCAACATGACTGCTCAACTCTGAGCACAAATGATGTAAAAACGTACCTTATGTGTGAACTACAAGAAATTGCTTGTGAACTCGGTCTTGATATGTCTGACTTTCATGAATCGAGTGTTGAAGATCTAAAATTAAGTTTATTTTGGAGAAAAGCATTTGAAGTTAATGAAAACCTAGAAGACTGGCCACAACTTCTAGTAATTCCTTATTTCACTCTTGGAGCAAGCCTTGCTACCGCAAAAGAAAAAGAACCACTACGAGCATTTGGTATGCCTTTTGGAAATAATGGACACAATGCTATTGGATTTACCGCTGGTATAAATCTAGATTTTACCGAAACTATCGAAATCGGTGGTGAAATTGGAGCAACTCACTTTTTTGAAAATAGCTTTGCAAACTATCCAACACCAACAAGCAAAGTCCAAAGTGGTATTTTTCCTTTTAATACTAATGTCACAATCCAACCTGGCTACAACTGGCAATTCAGCCTGAAAATGGATGCTCGCCACTTCTTGGATAAACTTTCATTTTATTTCCAATGGGTCGTATCAGAACATAAAAATGATACCATTGCCGCATGCCATGATTCTGCCTTTAAACCAGAAGCTCTTGAGCGACGCTCTGGATGGAAAATTCAAGTTATCAATACAGCTCTTAATTACGATGTTTCTGACAATATTGCTCTTGGATTTTTATGGCAAGCACCAATTTCACAAAGAAACGCATTTAGAAGTACAACTGCTATGTTTGGACTTAATTTTACATTTTAAAACAACAAAAAAACTCTCTGCCCAATAATTTTAAATATTTATTGGGCTTTTTACCCTTATAAACCTCTAAAAGGCAATATTCATTCATAAATACCATCCAAATAGTCCTTAATGAAAAAAAAAGAATAGTCATTAAATTCACAAAATAGGGACAAATTGGACAATTATTCACAATTTACCTATAATAAAAACTCGTTGAAGGTGAAATTCTTAATATATTTTATACACATTCCCCAGAAAGGTGGCGGATTCTTATGCCAAAAAGGCGCTCTAACATCGAAATTCACGTAAATAGCAATGTCGAACGTGCATTAAGACAGTTAAAAAAGAAAATCGAACGCGAAGGCGTTGTAAGAGATATGAAACGTGGTGTATATTTTGAACCTCCAACGCAAAAAAGACGTAAACGTTTAATGAGAGCTATAAAGCAAAACTTTATGCGTATGGCTGCTCAAGGTCTCTTAAAACTATAACCTAAAAGTACCGTTAATATGATAACAGACAAAAAACAGTCCGAAATCCGTAGAGCAAAAAAGGAATCTCTCTATTACAGAGAAATTTCAACATTTTTCATGCGAATTCTTCTTGACGACCAAAATTTGAATGGTCTGCATATCAACGCTGTAAAACTATCTCCAACAAAAAGCGTTTGCTCCGTTCTTTTCAATTCTGATGATGGTCAGGAAGACTTTAAAAAAAGACTTCCTGATTTAATTTTATACAAACCTGCTTTGCGCAAAGCGATTTCACAAAATATTCGATCTCGATATACGCCAGACCTTGTTTTTAAGTATGACGTACAATTCGAAAAACAATATAAAATAGAATCGTTATTTGATCGTTTGAAACAGGAAAATAAATTATAAGACTTTTTATTGTACCAGCATTATTATGTTGGGGTTCTTTTTTAAATGTCGTCGCCTATCGGCTTGTTAACGATATACCTTTTTTTGCTACTCGCTCTTTATGTCCAAAATGTAAACATATTATTTCTTGGTATGATAACATTCCTATTTTTTCATGGATTTTTCTTCAAGGCACCTGCCGACATTGCAAAAAAAAAATTTCTTTTTTATATCCATTTATCGAATTTTTTACAACGTTACTTCTTCTTTCTTTATGGTACCTACCAACAGATAACCACATTGCATATTTTATTTTCTTTTCAGCACTTATTGTTAGTATCCGTTCAGATTTAGAAAATATGCTTATCTCTCGATTTGTAACACTATTTTTAATTCCCCTTGGATTTCTTTTTTCATATCTACATTTCCTACCAATATCTCTTGTAGACAGTATTGCTGGAATGGCACTTGGATATGGATCTTTATTTTTAGCTTCAAAACTGTTTTATTGGATGACAGGCAAAGAAGGGATAGGACAAGGAGACTTAGAACTATTAGCTTTTATCGGTTCTTTTTTAGGACTAGCAGGCTGTTGGATAACTCTTTTCCTTGGTGCTATTATTGGATCAATTATAGGCGTGACCTACATAACCATTTCTGGCAAAAGCAAGGAACTACAAATTCCATTTGGTCCATTCCTTGCCTTGGGTGCAATTTTATATGTCCTCTTTCAAGAAAAACTTATCTTACTACTTTTTAAAATTTAACTCTTTTCAAAAAGAGCTATGTTAAATCATCCTGAAAAATTTCAATAGTATTATTTTGATCAATCGTCAAAATATCAGGCTTACCATCACCATCGATATCACCAACTGCAGCAATAACAAAACCTTCTTTATCTGCCTTTGTCATTGTCATATAACTATTTGATGTATTTAATTTGCCTGTAAAAAAATTTTTCCCCTCAGAACCTTGACCAAAACCATACGTATAATAAAAACGCTCTGAAGCTCCACCGCCTTTATATCCGTCAGGCTTCCATCCTATACCACCCTCTCCACTCAACTTTGATGAATACTCACCATGTTCTGCCCAATATACTTTTTGCGCAGTATACAAAGAACTTAAATTCATATAAGCTTCTGATCGTTTCGCTTTCGCTAAAAATTTAAAAAAATTTGGAACTGCAATAACAGACAAAAAGGCAATGATTGCAACAACAATCATCAGTTCTATAAGCGTAAAACCTCTACCTATTTTTTTCATTTTCCAACTCCCCCTTTTGGTTGGGTATTAAAAATAGTTACAACTGCTTGACGGTTTTATTATAAGCTGTATAACAACTGTTTGGTCAAGAGTTATACAATATGGATAAAGTTACTTTCGAAAAAAAGCAATGAACAAATTGAAACAAATTATTTTTTTTAGCATCATGCTCTTTGTTGCTACATCTTCAACCCAAAAAACATTCTGCAACAAAACAACCTATTTTTTAAAAAAAATTGGTAAAAAAATTACGGTTAAAACCGGAAAAGAAATTACCGGCGCAATCTTAACATTAGCTCTTAGCAAACCAAAAGAATTTGCCGTTGGAAGTATCATTTGCACTTTTGGCGGATATTTATTAATTAAAACATGGATGAAAAGTATTTTTGAAACATTAAAGTCTACTTTTATCATAGGAGCCGGAATAACATTCTTTTGGATCGCAGCCACCCATTTAGACAATAAAAAATACAAATAAGCACTCTCTTTTTAGATTATAAAAAAGCTCTTTAATCAACCAAAAAACATTTAAACACATAAAAAAATTTTTAACTTCTTGTAAATAAAAAAAAAACAAAAGGCACATAATTTATTGATTGACATTTTTAAGCCTAATTGTATCTTGAAATAAGCAGTAAAAATGACCTTTTTTGAGGTTATATAATAAAAAAATCAATATAACCATGATGGAAAAAATAATGAAAACCACAAAATTACAAACTAAAAATAGTAATTTAGCCCTAGGTAAACAAAGAAGTTATAATGAAGTTGTTGAATTTTTAGATACTCACTGGCCTGAAAAAGCAAATAGCAAAGATACAAAAAAAATTAAACAGCTTGATATGGCTCTTGAAAGCCCATCAAAAAAACTGGATACTATTTTAGTAACAGGAACCAATGGCAAAAGTTTAACAATGCATTTTGCTACAAAACTGTTAAAAGAAGAAGGAATATCAGTAGGCACTTTATATTCTCCTCATATTTTAACCTACAACGAGCGTTTTTCTTTAAATGGAGAAACAATTGCAAATAAAGCCTTCACAGAAATAGCAAATGAAGTTATCAACGCCGCTCAAATAGAAGGGCTTACTCCTAATTCACCTGAACTTTTGACCGTTATGGGCTTTCTTTATTTCACAAAAAACAACGTTGACGTTGCATTGTTAGAAGTATGCGAAAAATATTCTCAGGCCCTCAATATTTGTAACCCTAAAATTGCAGCAATCACGCGTGTAATGCCTGATGATGAAAATATTATAAAACAAGATATAGAAAAAAAACTTGCTTTCGTTCAACCTGGAACATGGGTAATATCTGCAGATCAAAGCAAAATAAATTTACAATCAATGCTAGAACTTTCAAATAAAAAAGGTGGAAAATGGGCAATGCCAATAAGAAAGCTTGCTCCTCTTGCGTATCCATTTGAACAATTGCATGGTCGCTGTGCAGCATTGGCAGAAAGAGTTTCACATATTTATATAAATCAAATCGCAAACAAAGATGGCATCATTGTCGGTGAAAGTTTACTTACCAAACCAAAAGCACAACGTGGCCGTCCAACCTTAGAAGCAAAACGTCAAGCTGAACTCAATCCACAAAAAACACTGGATCAGTTTTGGAAAGAAGATCATTGCACATTGCCTGCACGTTTTCAAGTACTCGACAAAGAAAAGCCAACAATAATGCTCGACACTGCAAGTAATCTTGATGCTTTTAAAAATCTTTTACTTGGCATAAGATTATTGCATTATCAACGGCCACTAAAAGGACTTACAATTATTCTTGGCCTTAACAATCCTTCAATTGCTATCGATGAACTTTTAAAACAACTTCGTTATTTTTTCAAAAAAACATCTGGCCAAATTATTGTATGCCCTTCTAACGCTCAACCTGGTCAACCAGGAGAAAAATCATGCGACATTGAAAAAATAACAAATGATTTAAAAAGCATGAAAATCAAAGCTAGTTCCGCAAAAAATCTTAATGTTGCATTTGAAGCTGCAACAAAAACAGTTGATGAACGATACGGTTTAGTAGTTGTAACAGGATCAACCTCGATAATCACTCAATACTGGCGTGATTATAAAGGTATGAAAAAACTATAAGATATAAATTAATGAGCATTATAACTATTTTTTTATCAATCTTAGCTGGATCTTTTATAGGAACTTTGTATGGACTCTCATTCGGTTTATTCCGAAGCTCGAGAGTCCTTTCTCTTTTATTTACAACCGCTCGATTATCTTTCGTTGCATTTTTTACATTTTATTTATTGCGATTACCATCAATACATTTTATACTCTTACTACCATCTTTTTTGGTGACATTTTGGCTAACTATTTTAAATAAGAAAGCCGTATAACATGAAAGGTTTTGACCTTTTTGGTGGACCCGAGTGGAAACCACTATCCCGCATGGGATTTACACATAAGTTTTTTAATCTTAACTACGAAACCCTTGTTCATACGTGGACAATACTTGGATTACTATTTGTACTATTAGTGATCCTCAATTGGTTTTTAAAGAAAAAAAACAGCACATTACAATTTATTGCTTTATCATTTGTTAATTACTTTAAAAATCTTTGCGACCAAACACTTGGTACATTCTCACTGAAACACTTTACGTTTATTACTACAATTTTTTGTTTTATTTTCTCGTCTAATCTTTTTGCAATTATTCCAGGCATTGAAGAACCAACATCAGATATCAACACGACACTTGCCCTTGGTATTATTTCATTTTTATATACACAATTTTATGCAATAAAAGCAAACGGCCTATGGGCATACATAAAAGAATATTTCAGTCCCTTTTTCCTTATGCTTCCTCTAAATATTGTTGGTAAAATTGCCACCGTTATTTCATTATCCTTCCGTTTATTTGGTAATATTTTTGGCGGACTTATTATTGCAAAAATATTTTTAATGAGCATAGAAGGATCTATTGTCGCAGAAACAATTGGAACCTTATGCGGTGTTGATCTTGTTATCACATTATTCTTTGGTTTGTTTGAAGGTTTTTTACAAGCATTTGTTTTTGCGATGCTCACCCTTACATACTTATCAATTGCACTACAGGGTGAAGGAGGCCACTAATATGATAGGCATAAAAAAATGGTAGTAATAGCAGAATTTATACACTATCTCATTGTTGCATTTATTGTTGGCATAAACTCCATAGCTGTAGGTATTGGTGAAGGTATCGCAAATGGTGCTGCCATTGATGCACTAAGTCGCCAACCATCTGCAAAAGGAGATATCGTTAATGCTGCAATTCTTGGCATGGCACTCATTGAAACATCTGCAATTGTTGGGATTACCATCTCGGTTATTATTTTATTTGGAACAAGCGGAGTAGAAAAAACATTATATTTTGGTATCGCCGAAATTGGCATAGCTCTTGCAATTTGTCTTTCTGGTTTTGCTATTGGACTTGCTTCAGCCCTTCCAACTCGAGCTGCTTGCATGTCAATTGCTCGACAACCATTTTCTGGTAAAAAAATCACACAGTTCATGTTGATTACACAAACAATTATTCAAACTCCAATCATCTTTGGTTTTATTATTGCAATCTTTATTAAAGGTCAAGCTGCCAATGCAACAACAATTTCTGATAGTCTACGTCTTTTGGCAAGTGGACTTGCTATCGGCCTTGGCTCCATTGGACCAATTGTTGGTCTTGCAAAATTTGGTGCAACTGCCTGTGAAGGTCTCGGCGTAAATCGCAAAAGTAGTAATCATATTCTTTCTTTTACATTTTTAAGTGAAGCAATAATTGAAACCCCAATTATTTTTGCTCTCATTATTTCATTTACCCTTCTTTTTATCGTCAAAGGTTCTACAAACCCTATTACTGGTATTGCCTATCTTTCAGCAGCTCTTTGTATTGGTCTTGGTACCATTGGTCCAGGTATCAGTTCAGGAAACACAGCTGCGGCAGCCTGCAAACAAATCGCACGCAAACCAGAACAATACTCACTAATTTCTAAAATAAGCATGTTCGGTCAAGGATTGATAGATACAAGCGCCATCTATTCTTTAGTTGTTGCTTTTATGCTTATCCTCCTTGGAAGATAAATTATTAAAAGGCAGTGAAGATCAAAATAAAAAGGCAATCTAATGAAGCAAAAAAAAGATTTGCACGTTCTGTATATAATAACAAAACTTGAACTTGGAGGAGCACAAAAAGTATGCCTCGCTCTAAAAAAAGGTCTTGATCAAAACGGTCACACCCCACTCTTAATTTCTGGTGCTCAAGGGCAACTTGTCGACTCAATAAAAACAATGCCTAATGTTTATTTACTTAACGATTTTAAAAGAGAAGTTTCTTTTTTTAGTTTTTTCAAAGAAATTAAAAGTTTTTTTCAGCTCATTAATAAAATAAAAAAAATAAAAAAAAAATATCCTAACCTTATGGTTCACACACATAGCACCAAAGCAGGCCTTATTGGTCGTTGGGCTGCTTTTTTTGCAGGAGTAAAAAAAAGAGTACACACCATTCATGGATATGCATTTCATAATCATCAAAATAATATTGTATGGCTTATAATTTATATGCTCGAATTTTTTACAAATTTTATTACAACACATTTTGTATGTGTCTCTTCTGAAGATGTAAAAACTGGCATTAAATTATTTCCTAACTTTACAAACAAACATTCAATAATTCGTGCAGCAGTCGACTGGCAACAATTTTACCTGCCAGCACGAAAAGCAACACCCTTTCCTTTAAAAAAATCTCCTTTTATTTTTGGAACCGTTGCATGTTTTAAAAAACAAAAAAATCTTTTTGATCTTTTAAACGCCTTTGATGCTCTTTACAAAAAAAACAATCAAGCTCGATTAGAAATTATTGGTGATGGTATTTTACGACCCGATATTGAATCATGGATTATAAAAAATAATCATGAAAAAAATATAACTCTTCATGGTTGGCAAAAACAAGTAGCGCCTCTTATGATCCATTGGCACGCATTTGTTTTAAGTTCTTTGTGGGAAGGCCTGCCATGCTCAATTGTAGAAGCACGCCTTTTAAAATTACCTGTTTTAAGTTACAACACAGGCGGCATTCATGATGTAATAATTAATGGAGAAAATGGTTTTTTGTATAAACAAAAAGACATTTCAAGTCTTTGCGATGGAATGGCGTTAATCATGAAAAGAAAAAAACTTTTTAATAATTTTCAAAATTATCAAGAAGACTTAAGTGATTTCAACAACAAACAAATGGTAGATCAACATATTAAGCTTTACCAAAAGCTTCTACATTAGTATATTTCATACGGTTACACATTATTTTTTATAAACATCCCAACAAAAAGGACAAATGATTAATACTAGAAAATACCTAACAACCACAATTCTCTTATTTTCTATGCAAATTCTATTTCTCAACGTTTCTATAAAAGCCTGTGAAAATAAAGGACCCTCAAATAACAATACCAATGTTCCATCTTGTTTATCTTCTTTTTTTGATGGATGCGAAAACATTCTCAAGCATGTTGCTTATTCAATAGGGCACCGTCAATACGAAGATGCTCCTGAAGAGCTCGATGATATAAAGATCAAACCGTTTATAAAACAAACAGGCAAAGTTATTAAAACTTTTTGTTTAGATATACATGATTTTTGTAAAGATCTACATGCCCCATACATACCCGAAACAAAATAAAATATACTCTTAAAAATAAACTCTTTTAAAAAAAGCATAGCTTCCTTGTAATACAGGAAGCTATGCTTTTTTTAGGGGAAAAATAAAAATATTGTTAAGGGGGACATCATGAATTCTATTAAAAAAACCAT
>DAOVGZ010000111.1 GCA_030672115.1 bacterium
ATTATATAAAAATAATAAGAAATTCCTTGTATAGTAGGAAGATTATGGAATTATATAAACAAAATTTATTTATCGTTTCAGATTCATTTTCAAAGAATAAATTAATTCCTAATATTAGGGACATGGCAGAAGATGTGGAAATGGATCAGCAATATCTATCCTCATATTGGCTTGATTCTTCATGCAGTTTGCGAAGTTGCTCAAATTGGGTTTCATACTTTTGATAAAACTTTTTTAAATCAAGAGTTTCAAAAAGTTCTTCAACAGAATAGTTTATATTGCTTCGATCAAAATTTTCAAGAAAGTAGCGCATAGAAAAACTTCCAGAATTTCCTAAATTGCCAAAAATTGCGTGGTTCATAAAGAGTCGGTCGGCTCTTTTTTGCATGTATATGGTGTAGCGATCATTGTCATTTATAGCGTTAGTTCGTTTTTTAATTTCGTTTTTTTTGTTTTTGGAGTTTTTTGCTTCAAATCGTAAAAATTGGTAATCGTTTATTATTTCGTTGTATTGTAGCTCCCAAAGTTTTTTAAACAGATCAGCGGTGAAATGCCAATGCCATTGTTGCGCATGTACAAAAGTGTAGCGACCTTTGTCCTGTTCTTCTTGTTCTTTTGTGTGTATTTTATTGATCATACATCTGACCGTATTGTTGTTCAGTAAGTCTTTTTCCATCGACTTATCTAAAAGATTATAATGGGATTTTAAATGCTGTTCGCTTTGTGTTTTTTCTTTTGTTTTTCCTAAAAAATATACAACAATTTTATTATTAATTATTTTTTTGACATAAGGATGATCTTTGATGATTTTTTTTAAAAATGAATTATAGTTTTTTGTGTATTGGGCAATAGTTGTTTCTGATATAAATTTAATATCATTTGGTTTTATTGTGGATAGAATTTTTTGGGGAAGGTGTTTGCCTAAAAAATTACTGATTTTTTTTGCTACTTTGAGAGTTAGCACTGAGCCGAAAGTTCCCAGTAAAAAACCTAGTATAGAAATTTTTTTGTTTGAAAATTTTTTCATAGTCAAATGGCCGGTAAAAGCTCCAAGCATAAGGTGGAAAGTGATTCGGGAGTTATCGCAGTTATCATCATTAAAAATATAGTAAGGATTGCATTTTAAAAATTGGGCTATTTTTAAACCTGTATTTGTCATTTTTAATTTAACACGAGTTGTTAAAGGCGCTTTGGTTGCAGGGTCAAGTGCGAAAGGATAACTGGCTTGGATGGGAGAATTAGATAAGCTTAATAATAAAATCAGTAATATTAATTTTTTCATAACATTTTCCATTTTTTAAAAAATAATCATCCATTTAATTTTGTTTTTGAAGCGCTTAATTTTTAATGGTTGTGCTTTTTTGTGCAAGTTCTACATCTTGTGAAAGTTCTGCAAAAATTTCATCACGAAGTTGTTCATAAACTTTGAATTTTTTTTCATCAGTAACATTGAAGCTGAAAATCCGTGGGCCATTTTGTGGGTCAAGTACAAGATCTTGGGTTAAAATTGCGCAGTAAATTATTTCATCACAATTTTTAATTTGTTCAGGGTCGTTTCGTAGGGCATCAAGGATTGTTTTTGTGTTATAGGTTTGTGTGTTGTTAACTGTTTCATCTATTCTGTCACCA
>DAOVGZ010000092.1 GCA_030672115.1 bacterium
AACTTTAAATATAATTTATTTATCTGAACTATTATTTAAATTCAATAATTCATCCAAAAAAGCATATTTTATCAAGTTTTTACAAAATTTCTCACGCTCAAGATCAGAAACAGGCAAATCTACTTTAATTGAAAAATATTTATTGTCTGCAATAGAATGTTTTGATCCAAAACCACATGGTATTTCTTTTTTTGTTTTTTCAAAACAATATTTAAAAGCTCCACGTATTTCACTCTTCAAATCTTTATACGATATTTTTTGTATTTCAGCCTTCCCCTTTTCTTGCAACTCTTTTTGGCCATCCAAATCATGTATCATATATGCAGGAATATCTTTTCTTTTTTCTTTATATGATTCTATTATCACATCCATTTTCTCATAAATCCCTTTTCTATCAAAACTTTTCCCAAAAAAAGCTTCACAAGAAAACGATAAAGAAAAAACAATAAAGCTTCCAAACAATCCAAATGCTGTTATTTTTTTACTTTTTTTCAACATAAACCGTCCTATTTAATTAATAACCTGTAACTTTTTGACTTAATCTCATCATATTTTAAGTATGACAAATCAATAAAGACCCGTCAAAAGCCTCTTTTTTAAGCTTTAAACAGTGGTATATCCATGTTTTTGGTAATATTGAATATCGTTAACGACAGTACATGCTAACGCTTTGTATTTACCCGCCTTTGCTCTTGATAGAGCCAACGAGCAACGGTATCGAGGTAAACAGCAATAGGAAGATCTTTATCTGCTGCTGATCCAACTGTTTCTACCTCAAAAGAATCCGGTAAAAATGTTCGCACAACTGAATCTTGATACCCAATATATGGTTGATTAGAAACAACAAGACACGATCCTTCTTTTGGGCCACCATTCATCCATTGCTCAACAGTATCTGCAGTATTTGGTCTAGACAAAGAACCATCTTGCTGTTCTTGCATCTGAGTATTTATAAAAATAATAGAAACGCGCTCAAAACCCTTTGGAAGTTCTACTTGATCAAAAATCATTCGTATCATTTCAGCTTCTGTGGATGGCATATCACCTTTTAATTTCCACGTATCAGAAAATGGCAACTCTTTATTGTGTGTATTGCACAAAATAGCTTCTGATTCAAATGTTGGATGCAAAGGACGAGCACCACCTAAAAAAACAAGGGTCTCAAAACGAATACCTTTTTCCCACTGCTTAAACAAATACGCCAAACGACTACGAACACGAGGAGCTAAAGCACCCAAAATAACAGCATAGTTATAAAAATCTTGCGATGGCAAAAGTTCATCAACACAGGAAATGTTTTTCAAAAGACCTAGAATTTTTTCTCGTTTTTTTTCATTGTTATCAGAAATTTCCCAACGTTCTTTGCCATCAGGACGTAGCCACGCTTTTTGTGTCGATTGCACCATTCCTGAAAGCGTTCCATCATGTTCAATACCCAATGCTCGCAAAAAATAAAGCAATTCCTTTTTAGGTTTTTGTTTTTGATTAAAAAGAATTTTTGAACGCATACAATAATTTGATAATACCTGCATATAATATCCTTTTTTGCTCGCTTTTCTAATGTCTAAAGGGAAATATTTTGCGGCTGCATACCACGCACAACACGCAGTACAAGCTTGAATAAACATTTTCAATCTAATATCCATAAACAACCTTTTTTTTAGCTATAAAATTCAAAATTTTTTACAATCACCGCAGTGTATCAAAAAGAATGAATTCCGCCAAAAACAACCGCTAAACCCCCTCCTGGCAATCCAATAAATAAAATTTACAATAATCGGGCAAAAAACAGCTCCTCAAGTACCAAATTGGGTGCAATAAACCGACCTGAAAACCTTTTTGTTTACCCTTTTGACGGCATAAAATGGTTGTGTCAAACTTAAAAATAAATAGAGGTGTGATCATGGGGGTTACACTAAAAAATATAATTTTAAAAACAGGAAATAGAAGTATGTTAAAAAAATATAAAAAAACAACTCTTTTAAGCTTGCTGCTCGTCTCTACAGCCGCTTCAATAACTTCATACTGCAAAAAAAATGATAAAAATGATATACAAGAAAATTTAAACACCTTTTATGAAAAGAATGCTGAGGCCTCTAAGGGTAATGAGCATTCAATTAATTATCTAAAAAGTATTAATATGAATATAACAATTGAAAATACACTTGAATATGCAAACGAAAAAGAAACATATAAATATTTCAAAAAACAATTTCTAAAATGCAACAAAATTCACCAAAAGTTCAATGTTTCAAAAAAATCTAAGTATAGTTGTGAAAATATTTTCCATAACTGGGCTGACAACATGGAATTATTTCATAAAACACAAGCCCCATTTAGAAAAAAAAGTTCCTCCGAAAAAAAACGATTCCTCTAAAGATTCTGACATCTAAAAACTATCAAAAGGCCTAGAAGTTTTTTCGGGGCCTTTTTTACTTAAAAACACCCTTTTGACGGTACAAAATGATTGTGGCACACTTGAAAATAGATAACGGTTTGATCATGGGGGTCTAACCAAAAAATATATATTTAAAAATAGGGACAAAAATTATGTTGAAAAATTACAAAAAAATAGCTTTTTTAGGCTTACTAGTAGGCACTTTAATAAATCCAACGATATCATTGTGTGGCATTTCTGATTGGCTCAAAAATAAAAGCACAAAACT
>DAOVGZ010000099.1 GCA_030672115.1 bacterium
GCTCCTGATCGGCAGACAACAATATCAGCTGCTTGGTAATACTTTTGTAGGTCGTTAAAAAAATCGGCAACAATTGCATTTATGCCAATAGTCTTGTAAAACGTTTTCCAATCTGTTTTGTCTATTGCTCCTGTTTGGTGAATTAGTTGCACTGTTTTTTTGAGGGATTTGTTTTTTTGGATCCACTCTTTGATGAGATTGTTAATAAAAAGTGAACCTTGTGAGCCGCCCAAAATTAAAATAGTTTTTTTATGTTCATCTAATGATAGTTTTTTTAAACACTCTTTGCGTGTTTGTTCTGTTTTTATATTTTCATATTTTATTGGGTATTCGCACATGATACATTTTTTTTGAGGCAAAAATTGTTTGGTTTGTTCAAAGCAGATGTTGATTGTATTTGCAAGAGGAGCAAGAAACTTTGTTGTTTTACCTGGTTGAACGTTGAGTTCCCACAACTCAATGGGAATACGTAATATTTTGGCAGCCAAACAAACAGGTAGCGCAATATAGCCGCCAGTACTTACAACTTTTTCGGGCTTTTTTTTATTTAGCCAAACAAGTGCAGAGAAAAAAGCTTTGGTAAAGTGCCAAGAAAAAATAGGAAGTTTCCATGGTTGTAAGAATGGGATGTTTTCAAGATTGAGTGGTACATGCCAAGTAATGATGCTTTTGTTTGTTGTAAGTTGGTTGTCTAAGGCGCTTGAAGTTGAAAAAAACAAAATAGATGAGGCAGTTTTTTTTTTACGTTCATTTTTTGCCAGTGTCAGTGCGGGAATAATATGTCCGCCAGATTTACCGGCGACAAAGCATATGGCTTTTTGTTTCATTTTTTTTATGTCCCCAATGGTGTGCAAGTGCTGTGTATTTTTTCTTCTTTTTTATATCGTAGGTGATTTTAGCTGCTTGTTTAATGTATGCAATAGCTTGGTTGGTATTTCCAACCTTTTGATAGGTTTTTGCAAGATGTTTAACAATTGTAAGATCATTTTTTTCTTCTAGTATAATTTTTTCAAGAATAGAAAGTGCTTGAGTATATTTTTTTTGTTTGTAAAAAATGCGTGCTTGAGTATCTAAAAAATGAGGATTGTTTGGGTATTGTTCTAAAACGTTATCAATAAGAATTTGTGCTTGCGCAACGGTTTTTTTGTTAGAGCTGTAGTGATAAGAAAGCAAATTGATAAGTGGAGCATAATCAAGGCCAAAGTTTTTTCCTGTTTGTAAAATTGCTTCCATCGCTTTAAATTGTTTTGTTTCATAATATAAAATACCAAGTTGATAGCAAAGACTTGTTTTAGTGTAGATATCATCTGCTAATGATAATGCTTTGTTATGGTATTTAATTGCTTTTGTGGTTTGCTCTGTTCGAGTGAACATATCTGCAAGGTACAGTAGCGTCATAAGATTATTTGGATGTTTTTTTTCTATTTCTTGTAAAATTGCGATCATATCAGCAGAATCAAGCCCTTTGTGATAAAGGTCGTGTAGCGTTTCTAGCCATACATCATTATTTGGGTTTTTTAAAAATTCTTGTTTTGTAACATTTGCAGCTTTTTTAAAACTTTTTGAAGAATTTAGTTTTTGTACTTTAAGGAGTTTTTTTTCATTGCCACATTGTTCTTTGGTTATACATTTTTCTAATTTTTCAAATGCATTTTTGTATTCATGTTTATTAAACAGTTGGATAATGGTGGTTTTATATTGTTTTATTTTATCAGGAGAAATTTTCGGATGATTTTTTATTGCTAAAGAAAAAAGAAGATTTAAAAGTTTTGATTCTATTGCCTTAAAAAGAATTTGACCAGCAAGATTGCGAGGTTGCATCGCGACGATATAAAGATAGTTGCTGTACCCTAAAATTGCTTTTTTAATGTTATTTTCTTTTTCATTTATTTGTGCAAATGTAAACCAGCCAATGTCAAAATCTCTTATAGCAAGGGCTTCTTCCAGATCTTTGATTGCTTTTTCTTTGTTGTCTAATTTTAAATGAAGGCGAGATCGTAAGAATAAAAAAGCGAGATTCTGATTTTTGTTAAATGACTTATTTAAGTAGTTGTTAACAATTGATAGTGCTTTGTTTATTTCGTTTTTTATTTTTGCATTATTTTTTTTGATGTTAGATGGCTGGTTTTTTGCGACTAAAATTTGGTTTGTGCGA
>DAOVGZ010000013.1 GCA_030672115.1 bacterium
CTTCTCCTTTCTTATTTTTAGGATATTATATTTTGGTTATTGCTTCATAAAAAACAAAGTAAAACACAAGTAGTTGTCAATGACGTCGTTGTTCGGTTGGAAATTTTTTTTATTTTTGTTTTTAAAAAAAAAGAATGAATAAAGAAAGGCCCGGGATTTCTCACGAGCCTTTAGTACTAGTTTCGTATGTTTCAATGATTCGTTTTTTTTAAATCACACCAGATTTTCTGGATAGATTGTAAAACAATTCATCAAGAGTGACTTTATTGAAAAATAGCAGTGTAATATCCGTCTGTTTTGCCAGCGAATTCAATAGAATTATTTTTTACTTTTTCTTTTCGTATTATGAATGATAATTGTTTTGTATGTTTTTTAGCGAAAGACCTGAAAATTTTAAATAAGTATAACCTTTCTCACGATAGACTGTTTCTGCTCCTCGTTGAATCATTTTTAACAAATTATCTTGCAAGGTAGAATATTTATTTAATAGAATAAGTTCATTTGTAATTATATTTTTTGTCTGAAGATAATTGAAGTAAGTATCTTTATATAAATCAATTCCGCTAAGACAAGAAAGTTGAAGTTTTTCTGCTTCCTTAATCAATAATTGCATGCTCAGCACAGATATCACGCCCAAGAATTCAAATGTTTCCCCTAATTCTCCAATAATTAACAGGTTAATGTTTTTGGTATCCATATTTAGTCACCTTCAATCTTTAGATAGAGATCATCTTTACTTTTGACCATAGCAATGCTTCGATTTAGAATATCAAGAACTTTATTTTTTATATTTATGTGCTTTTCAAGGATTTTAAGCTCTAGGCTCATTGTTTCTACTTGCTTTCGATTGAACACTGTATTTTCATAACAATCTAGAAAAAGAAATTGTTTGAGATTATAGTTTTTAGCTAACTTTAGCAAAAAGTTTAGTTCGTTGTGACTTATTCCACCCATATACTTTACTTCAGTATTAATTTGATTAATATTGAAGTCATAAAAAACAAAATTCCGAGTTGCAACAAAAACATCTATTGCCATTTATTTCCTTCAAATAGATATTGGAAAACATGTTTTTACAATTTTATTGCTTTCATCCAAAATAACTTTAATGATAGATGTTTTATTTCCGAAAGAGTCTTTCCCTATTATTCTTCCAAAATCATAGACAACTTTGCTCTTTTCAACTTTGTTCCCTTTTTTTAAAGCCTCTAAAGTAAGTTCAATAAAATTTTCCTTTTTGTCAAAAACAGAAGGCATTTTCTGAAATTTTTTTGCCAAAGCCATTTTATATTTTGATCCACTTGGATGATGCTTGTTGAATATGTGCTGTATTTTTACTTTTGATATAGGTTCATAGCCTAATTTTTTAAATTGTAATTCATATTTAATTTTTGCCTCGTCAAACGAAAAAGGAGGAGGTTCCGGTTTAAATGGAAGATTGTAACCTTTTCTTTTTAATCTAATATTTTCAGAAGAAAATGCCATTATTGAAACAGCATCGGCAACCACAGGAGTAACAAATCCTGCATTTGCACCAGTTGCCACTGCAATTGCTTTTTCAGCTGCTGCTACCAACTCTTCAGATATACATTCAACAGCCTGAATTGTAATAGTTGCTCTGCCATCAGGTGAAATTCCTGTTTGTAAGATAGGTTCAGAAATTCGAGAAAGTTTATCGAGTTGAAGTAAAGCCGATGTTTTTAGTAACATTACTTGTGCAGGTAGTGCTGCTGCTAACTTTGTAGCTCCAACAATTGCTAAAACCTGAATTCCTAAAGCAACCAGTTCTTGTGCTTTTTCTTTAGGTGGCATTTTCCAAAAAATTTTTGTAGCATGTGAAACTTTTTTACAAAGAGGTTCAACCCAATCTTGTTCAAACTCAACAAGTAATTCTATCGTTCTTTCAGATAAAGGATTATTTGTTATCGTTTCTATCAATTGTGCTGAGTCAAACAGATAGTTAACAGATTCTAAAAAGACGGCACTTGCCGTTGTCAAAACAGCTTTAGGATTCTTTTCAAGAGCATAAACAAATTCTGTTAAAAAACGAGCCGGACGAGCAATAGCTTTTTGCTCAACGCCTTGAGTAAAATCAACAATAGCATTACCAGCTTTTTGTGCAGCTTTACCAACACAGTGAATTGCGGCTCTCCAAATATCGTTTATTTCTACAGAATTATCATGGATATTTTTAAAAAAAGTATGCGTTGAATGTTTTCCTATACGATGAATACCATCACAAATATCTGCAATTTTATAGGCTAAAGTATATTGACCAATATTATTAATGTTACTGCCAACAAATGAAACTTTTCCTAATGTTGCATACCAATTATCGTTTGCTAGACAGGCTGAGCCTTGTAATCCGCCTTGTGCTGTATATGTATCTGCGCCTTCATTTAAAACATCAATAAATTCACTATGAATTTGTTGTTGAATACTATTGCCAACACATTCTCCAAAGATACGAGTATCAATTTGATGTTGTTTTAAAAGATTAACTGTTTGGTTTGCAAGTTGGTACTGGTGACAAAAAATTTTAAAATTATTATCAACTGCTTTACGAATCGACGAAGCTCTTTTTTTATTGCGGTGTAAAAACTTACCTTCGTCCGATTTTATTTCATTTTTTCTGTCCAAAAAATAGTTTTGTACAGGCTGTTGTTGCTTTATTTTTGCTTGTTGTTTTTGTTGAGCTTTACGTTTAAGTTCTTTTATTTTTGCTGTCTTTTTTATTTTTTTTTGTTTTTCGTATCTTAATTTTTGATTTCTAATTTTTTGCTTCGCTTTAGGAAGTTCTTTTTTAATAAAATCAGTAATAGTTGTCTCTGAAAAAAATCCTGATTTTACAAGATAGTTATCAAGAGCCCATTGAATTTCTGAGTTTTTATTGGCCAGACTATCAAGTTCAATAATCATTTGTGCATATTCAGGAAATGTTTTGAGCAAATCTCGATAACCGGTATGACAGTACAATTCAAATTCAAAAAAAAGATTTTTTCGAGATTGTTCAGTAAGATTTTCAGGATAAATATGCTTTTTATTCCAAGACGCTATTTCTTTACGCCAGTCAAAAGAAGAATATTTTTTAAACTTTGAATAATTTTTTTGAGAATAACTATTTTTATACAAAGGGGTAGGTTGATTTTTCCTTGAATTAAAACTTATTTTTATATTTTTACTATTCCATGATGGATGACTGTCATAAAAATGATTATCAGCTATGGCATTGATATTATATGAAAAATAATTTTCATATGTATCACTACTTATAAGATTTTGGCTGTTAAACAAACAAAAAAAAGAGATTGAAGCAATAAAGTAAAAAGTTACGTTTTTCATGCAATATCTTTTCAAAAAAGTCATGATATTTTTTAATGAACGGGCATGAATTTAGCAACATGTAAGCATATGTCAATAAAATTTTAATGTTTCATTTTTGTTTTTTAAAAAAAGAATGAATAAAGAAAGGCTCGGGATTTCTCCCGAGCCTTTAGTACTAGTTTCGTCTGTTTCAATGATTCGTTTTTTTTAAATCACACCAGATTTTCTGGATAGATTGTAAAACAATTCATCAAGAGTGACTTTAGTCGAAGGAAACTCCACCTTTGACCCAAACACCCCATTGAGAAACAGCAGCGTAATATCCATCAGTTTTGCCAGCGAATTCAACTTCACCACCAATACCAACAAATGGTTCCCACTCGTCTTCTTCTATATCTTCATGCCATACATAGCCGATATGTCCGAACAATTTGTGTGAAAGTGCGCTTGGTGTTTTGCACATGTTCAAGTCATCGCATGTAAGTGTTTTTGGTTGATATGAAGTCATTACTTGAGTTGAACCGCCAACTGTTGTCATGATTTCACTAGTAGAGCCTGAAGCAATATCCCAAGCTTTTTTGGTGTTATCAAGAGCGTCAGCACCTTTGTTTATTGTTGCATCATTTTGTGTTGCTGAAAGAGGTCGAGCTTCATCATAATCAGAGTTATTTAAATCACCAAAACCGACTACTTGTGCTGTACCTTTGAGTGCATATTTGTTTTTTTCTAAGCCGCAATCTGTGCAGCAATCTTCTTTGAACTTCTCGCCGGTGCGTCCCCACAAGTTGTAACCAAGATCCATGGTCCAGTTACCTGTTGCATATTCAAATTTAAGAGCCATGTCACCTTGTACTGCGATGCTTACATCTGTGCAGAAAGTTGTTTTGTTGATAAGAGGGAAGAGTTTGCCTTGATATATTTTGTTTGGAGCTACTGCAGCGCCAACGGTATCGCCAGCAAACAATTCTTCAACAGGTGTTCCCATTTCTTGTACTAACATGTAGCGGCTGTTTTTCTTATCTTTAAGATCGAATGAACGTGTTTGTTTTGTTTTAAAGTAGTGTCCAACGTTTGCATCGAGGTATGCGCTGAATGAGCTTTCTTCATCATCGCTTGTCCATAATTGAACATGAGATGTAAGTCCACCACCGAGCATCCAATGTCCGCCTGAACCAACGACTGGCTCAAACAAGTAAGTACCACAAGGTTTGTTACCTGTTGGGAAAGACCCACGGATCATTAAACCAAGATGATAATCTTCATCTTGCAAGAAATTCCAACCGAGTGAAACTTCGATGTCCGAAAGACGTGTTAATGAGCGTTTGCAGGTAGAAATTTTGCCATATTTAAGTGCTTCTTGCATGTCACCAAATGTTACGCCTTGTATTGCAGTTTTAAAGTCTGCAGGAAGATCTGTAAGTGGAACTGCGTCTTCATCCATGATACCTGCAGCAAAAGCTTTTGTACCAGCAACTTCAACTGTTTCACACATGTTCATGTTCCAGTTGGTGTATGTGATAGGAGCATGAATTCGGAAGAATCCGCCTTCCCACATTTCATCAAGACCAAGATAGAGATCTAAGTCAACCATCATGTTGTATATACGTGGTGTGAATTTAACAGAACTTTTGAAATCTGTTGAAAGACCAAAATAATCTGCTAACCAGTCATGATCGCCACGATCTGCAACGCCACTACCAGAAACAGTTAACGCTCCGTTAACTAAATCTTCCCCAAAGAAGTACCCAGCAAGTCTGCAAGGTTTGAAGGTGCGTGTGAAGTGAGGGGTAATTCCAAATGTTCCGTAGAGAGATTCCATTTCGAATCTGTGGATCAATGATTGTAAGTTAACAATATCACGTGCTGCGTTGATACTTTGTGAACGATAGCTGAAATAACTATTTCCGCCACCACAAACAGTTTCACAAGTTTTGTCGCAACAATTATCTGTTGTGCTCTTTGTTGTGCAGCAAGTTGTATCAGCAAGCAAAGCGCTTGTGCTTACAAGAAAGGCCAATGAGAGTAACCCCTTTAGCATTCTTTTCATAAAAACTCCTTTAATCGTCAAGAAAAATATATTTGTGTCAAAAACAACTAAGTATTGTTTTTTGTGTTTGTCCAATAGTGCTTTGTGCTCTTTTGGACTTCATCGAATGATGCATTTTTTGATATGATTGCTCGCTACGCTCCTCCTTTCGTTACTCCCTTGCCAACCTCAACATTGTCTATATGTGTGTATCGTTGGTGCTCCTTTTTTGTTCATTCTTACTCAATGAGAATTCATACTTTTTTAAATTTGATCTCATGAGCTGATGCAATGAAGCATCAAAATAGAACAAAAGACTTAAAATTTCAACTTTCTCTTTTTCCTTATTAAATAATTTGTTTCTATTTAAGGAAAACATAGAAATTTTTTCTTTTTTTCCTTTTTATTTTTTTAAACTTTATGTTCGACTTGTTGATTCTGTCACATTATAATCTTGAGAGTTTTGAATTGTAAAGAAAAAATTTATAAATTGCTCCTGTCAGAGAGGGATATCAACAGGTGATAATGGCGAAAGGCCCTTTAAATGCTATGTTTTTACCTATTAATGTGTGTACAGATTGTGCTGGAGAGTTTTCCCGTAAGTAGCTCTGGTCATGTTGCTTTATTGGAGAAAATGATAAAAATTTTGTGTGCAAATAATCTGCTGGGCGAGAGTTGCATGTATACTTATTCTCAAAAAATAATAAATAGTGAATTTATACAACATTTTTTACATGGACCAACTATTTTTATTTTATTACTGTTTTTTTTCTCTCGTTGGAGTTTTCTTTTTGTACATTTTCGCTCCTGTTGGAAGATCTGTTTTAAATTGATTGGGCTTGCTGCTATTTCTGGAACTGTAACAGCATGCTTTTATATGTTTTTTAAAATAGTGAATCCACAATTATTTCCTTTGTGGTTAGGATTTTTTATTTCTGGGTTTGCGTTGTTTTCATTGTGGTATAAAAAAGATATAACCTATTCAGTTTTTACATGGCGAAAGGCGTTACTTTTAGGATTGGTTCAAGGAATTGCATTTTTGCCAGGTATTTCTCGGTTTGCATTGACGTATGTTGTTGCTCGTTGGATAAATTTATCACCTAAAAAATCATTTGAAATTTCATTTGTTATTCAATGGCCGTTGCTTTTTGCTGCGTTTTGTAAAACCATTGTTTATGGGGTGGTATATAACCGATTTCAGGATGTTTTGTTTTTATGTTCTTGGCAATCTGTTATTGTTTTATTATCCGCTTCGGTAGGTGCTTTTTTTGCCCTTGGTTTTGCGCAAAAACTTTTGTATAAAAAACGTGGTTTTATTTTTTCTTTATACCTTGTAATTCCATTTTTTTTATCATTATTTATTTAAGGTCAAACCTTATTGTGATGATTTGATAGATTGCTTTATACTATTTTTTTGTATAACAATAATAAAAAATATTTTTGATGAAAAAAGGGAGTAAAAATTGTGAAATCAGATATAAAAAAAATTAGTGAATGGCTTTTGGTGCAAGCAAAGAAAAAAAGGTTTTTTGCTTTTGTTCTTTGTTTTATTGCTTGTTTGTTAACACTTTCTTTTTTTTCTTTTTATTCAAAAGATCCTTCGTGGTTGTATCAAAGCAGTGAGTTGTTAGCGATTAAAAATTATTTGGGTTCTTTTGGTGCAAACATAGCTGCTTTTTTCTTTTATGTATTTGGTGCTGCGTCGTGGATTATTATTGGTGCGCTTTTTTATGGAGCGTATTTTTTATTTTTTGATGTAAAATTAAAACAAGAGTGGGACCGGCTTGTTGCGGTTTGTTTGTTGCCAGTAACAGTAAGTTCTTTTTTAAGCTGGCTCAGGTATCCTTTTTTTGTTGGGATTGTTCCTGGTGGTGTTGTTGGTTCGGCAGTGCATAGTTTTTTATTTGCGAGGTTTGAATCTGTTGGATCTTCGGTTTTTCTAGTATGTTTTTTGGTTGCTCATTGCATTGTTATCTTTCCTAAAACATTTGTAATGATTGTGCATGCAGTAGTAGCTGCAGTTCAGTTTGTTTTTAATCGAGAAAAATTTTTAAAACCGGCATATAAAATATCAAAAAAAATAGTTTATATTGCTTCTGTTCCATTCATGTATGCATATACTTTTATCAAACGATTATTTTCTGGGGCAGATGTTCTGGAATCAAATCAGTCAGTTGTAAGTTTTGAACAACAATTGCTTGATGAAATAGAACAGCAAGAGGGTATTGAGCAAGATGATTTTTGGAAAGAGTATGTTGGCGGTTCTGTAAAAAAAGAAACAGAAAATAGTGAGAAGTTTGTAACAACATCAAGAACAGCAGAGTTAGATTCTGATAAAAAAATAGTAAAAGAAAAAATAAAAAATTTTGAAAAAAAAGAAAAACAACCTACAGAAAAAAAATATAGCTTGCCTGGAGAAAATCTTTTTAATAAAGAAGATTCTTCAGATGATGACCAAAAAATGATGACTGAACTTCAAAAGCGTGCAAAAATTTTAGAAGAAAAGTTAGAAAAATTTGGAGTTTATGGTTCGGTTGTCTCTATTAAAAGAGGTCCGGTTGTTACTTTATTTGAATATAAACCAAAAATAGATTCTAAAATTAGTAAAATTACATCATTAGAAGATGATCTTGCTCTTGCTCTGCAAGCTTTGAGTATTAGAATTATTGCGCCAATTCCAGGAAAATCTGTTGTTGGTTTGGAAGTTGCAAATGCAACGAGAAAAAATGTTTTGCTTTCCTCTTTGGTTCATTCTTCAGAATTTAAAAAATTTAAAGGTAAAATTCCTTTAGTTTTAGGAAAAGATACTGTTGGCAGGGATGTGATGGTTGATCTTGCTAAAATGCCACATCTTTTAATTGCTGGATCTACTGGCTCGGGTAAATCAGTTGCACTAAACACATTTTTAATGAGCATGCTTTGTAAGTTAACGCCGGATCAATTAAAACTTATTTTAGTTGATCCAAAAAGATTAGAATTTGCATCGTATGCAGATATTCCTCATCTTTTATTTCCTATTGTTACCAATCCTAAAAAAACAGCACCGATTTTGCGATGGGTAGTAAATCAAATGGAAGAGCGGTACGAAAAAATGGCACAGGTTGGAGCAAGAAATATTTTTGACTACAACGATATGGTAAAAGAAAATAAAAAAAGATCCAAAATGGCAACTAAAGATGATGGTTTGACGCCACAAGTTTTGGAACCGTTGCCGTTTATTGTCATAGTTATTGATGAACTTTCTGACCTAATGATGACTTGTGGGCGAGATATAGAAGATTTGATTGCACGTGTTGCACAAATGGCACGAGCTGCAGGTATTCATATGATTGTTGCAACGCAGCGGCCATCGGTAGATGTTATTACTGGTCTTATAAAAGTAAACTTTCCAAGTAGAATTTCGTTTCGTGTGACATCCAAAGTTGATTCAAGAACTATTTTGGATTATTGTGGTGCAGAAAAATTATTAGGTTCTGGAGATATGCTTTTTATCGATTCGGGAAGCTCAACACTTACAAGGTTGCATGGTGCATATGTTTCTAATAAAGAAATTGATGCGCTTGCAAATCATATTCGTGCAGAGCGTGCGGTTGAGTATTTGGATATATCAAAAGAACTAGCAGAAAGTAATTCTGGTAACTTGGGTCCAGATGATGCTTTGTATGAAGATGTGATTAGTTTTTTAAATACAGTTGATGAAGTTTCTATTTCTTTGCTTCAGCGTAAATTTAGGATAGGATATAACAGATCAGCTCGTATCATAGATATGCTCGAGTCCCGAGGAGTGGTAATGCCATCTGAGGGAAGCAAGATGAGGAAAGTTATTCGATAACATCTTGCTATTTTTTTTTTAGAAAAATATATAGTAATAATTTGTTTTAGGTAACAAATAAAGGTAGAGAAAAGACGGAGATTTTCAATGCATTTTGATGAACAGTTTTTGCGGGGAACACTTTCAGAAGTTACAGTCGTGCAAGATTTTTTTGTAAAGGATGCCACGTTTTGTATAGACACTCGAAAATTGCAACCAGGAGAAATTTTTGTAGCATTGAAAGGTGCTCAAGGGGATGGTCACCAGTTTCTTGAACAAGCGCTAAAAAAAGGAGCTTCTGGTTTATTATTATCATCACAAAAAAAAGATATTTTTAACACCATCGATAAAAAATTATTAGATGGAAAATTAGTTGTTATGGTTCCGGATGTTTTGCAAGCATTTGTTAAGCTCGCATCTGCATGGAGATCACAATTTACTTATCCTGTTATTGCAATTACGGGCTCTGTTGGTAAAACATCAACAAAGCAAGTTATTGCAACTATATTGTCACATCATGGTGGCAATTTTTTAGTTTCTAAGGGTAATGAAAATACTTGTATTGGTCTTGCGCGTAATATGCTTGCAATGCGTGAGGATCATGAAGCTTCAGTTTTTGAAGTTGGCATTAATAAACGAGGTGAAATGGATCGCCTTGCAAAAATGCTTAAACCAACAACAGCGTTAATAACTGGCATTGGCCATTGTCATATGGAAGGGCTTGGATCCTTACAAGATATCGCACTAGAAAAACGTGATATTTTTAAATATTTTAGCGAAGATAGTATTGGCATCATTAATGGTGATCAAACAATTTTATCTGGTGTTGGATATACACATCCGGTTATAAAGTTTGGATCAAAAACTACCAATCAGGTGCAAGCTCGCAAAATACGTGTGAATGATACATATATAGATTTTGTTCTTAAAATTTATAAAAAAAAGTATGCTGTTCGTTTGCAAAAGCCACATGAAGGTGCTGTTTTTAATGCTCTTGGTGCGGTTGTCATTGCTCATTATTTATCAATTCCAGATGAAATAATTATTAAAGGAATAGAGAGTAATGAGTCGGTCGAAAGCCGATTTGAACAAAAACAGCTCAAAGATGGTAAAGGTCTTATCATTGATGATTGTTACAATGCGAATCCAGAGAGCATGAAAGCTGCATTGTTGGCGTTTGAAAAAATTAATACTTCAGCTCAAAAAATAGCTGTTCTTGGTGATATGTTGGAACTGGGTGTTAACAGTCCATTTTGGCATCGTCAACTTGGAAGGTTTTTGCGCAAAGTTCCTTCGCTAAAAAAAGTAATTTTAGTTGGTGATTTAGTGGAGTGGACCCAAAAAACAATTCCTCTTGGCGTAAAAGCAGAGATTGTGCCAACATGGGAAGATGCGATTACAAAATTGCAAAATAAGCTAGAACAAGATAATGTTGTTTTAGTAAAAGCATCGCGTGGAATTAAGTTAGATAAGTTAGTAAAACATTTTGTAAATCAATAATATAAATAAGTATGGAACACGAAACATTTGTTGCTCATAAATCAGTCCTTGTTAATGAAGTCCTTGAATATTTAGATCCAAAAAAGGGCGGCATCTACTTAGATGTCACTTTTGGTGCTGGAGGGCACACACGTGAAATTTTACAAGCAAATCCTGATTGTAAAGTTATTGCCCTTGACTGGGACAAAAAATCTATAGAGGAGCATGGCGTTCCTTTGCAAGAAGAATTTCCAGGAAGATTAACGATATTGTGGGGAAACTTTAGTAATTTGTATAGAATTTTAAAAAAAGCAAAAATAAAAAAGCTTGATGGAATTTTGGCAGATTTTGGCACCTCGCAAATGCAAATAACTGAAGGCCCTGGTTTTTCAGTTCATCGTGACACCAGTCTTGATATGCGTATGTCTCCGTCTCATCAAAAGGTAACTGCAGCACAAATTCTCAATGAAGCTTCACGAGAAGAGTTGCGAGAGATTTTTTGGAAATACGGACAAGAAAAATTTACAAAACAGATTGTAGATGGAATTATTCTTGAAAGAAAAAAGAAAAAATTTAAAACAACAATGCAGCTTACAAGGTTGATTGAGCGAATTGTTCCAAGAAATAAAAAACAAAAAATTCATCCAGCTACTCGTGTTTTTCAGGCATTGCGTATTTGCGTTAATAAAGAGTTAGAAAATATCGTCTCTTTTTTATCCGCAGCTATGAATGCATTGAAAAAAGATGGGCGATTGGTTTGTATTAGTTTTCATTCTTTAGAAGATCGTTTAGTTAAACAGTTTTTTGTTGATAAATCTTTAGCAGGTATTGTTGAAATTTTAACGCCAAAAGTTATAGTTGCGAGTAAAGAAGAAATTGACAGAAATAGGTCTTCACGTTCTGCAAAGTTAAGAGCTGTAAAGTTTTTAGGGAAGTAGCATAAAAAAAATAAAGTTTATTTGACAAAAATCTGCCGTATTAATAGACTATAAGGGCATTTGTTTATCTCTGGAGTGAAAGAGGGATAGTAAAAAAAGGTGTCTCGAAAAGGATTGCTGACATGGAGATCACAGAAGTAAAGGTATTTCCTGCAAAGGAAATGGGTAGTAGGTTGAAGGCTTATGCGACTGTTGTTTTTGATAACTGTTTCATAATTAGAGATTTGAAAGTAATTGAGGGCGACAAAGGTCTTTTTGTTTCTATGCCGTCAAGGAGAAGAAAAGATGGTACGTTTAGAGATATCGTACATCCGCTCAACTCTGAAACGCGCCAGATGATGGAAGATGCAATCGTCGAAGAATACAATAAGGTCGCAGCTTTAGAAACAGCAGAATAAAAAATTTTGTAAAAAACAAAATTTGTGTTGGGGCGTAGCCAAGTGGTAAGGCACCAGTTTTTGGTACTGGCATTCCGGAGGTTCGAATCCTCCCGCCCCAGCCATTTAGTATTTTAAAAAAAAGAGATTTCCAATTTTGGAAATCTCTTTTTTTTTTGTATAGAAAGTAGGTACATATGAAAAATTTTCTTTTACTTGGTTCTCAATCGCAATCGCGCCAGAAACTTTTGTCTGAAGCTGGGATTAATTTTACAGTTGTAGGTCATAATTCTGATGAAACTAATTGTGAGTGGAAAGATTTTTCTTTTGAGCAATTAGTGCAAGCAATAGCGCTTGATAAAATGGATCATGTTATTATGCCCAAAGGACAAGAGGGTGATATTTCTTTTATTTTAACGGCAGATACATTGTGTTTGAATAAGGATGGTAGTATAGAAGGTAAGCCTATTGATAAGGTTGATGCAGTTAAGAAATTAAAAGCTGCGCGTCGTGGGGCATCAGCATGTACTTCTTTTTGTTTAGATAAACGTCAATATAAAAAAAATCAGTGGATAGTTCTTGATCGAATTAAAAAAACGGTAAAAACAGATTATATTTTTGATGTGCCTGATGCATGGCTTGATCGTTATTTAGAGAAATCATTTGGTCTTAAAGGTTCTGGCGCAATTGCCATTGAAGGTTTTGGAGACCAATTTTTAAAAGAGGTTTCTGGCTCTTATTCAGCTATTATTGGTTTGCCGATGTTTGAACTTCGTAAGGCTTTAGATCAATTTGGTTTTTAAAAATAAATCATTTTTGCAATGAATAAGCGAAATAATTATTTAAATGGTATTTTAAGTATTGTTGTTTTTGTGGTTTGATTTTTTTGTAAAGACTGAAATTTCGTATGTACAAAATTTAAGACAGTTTTACAAATTTTAGGTATGCAAAAGTGAGATCCATAAAATTTTTGTTGTAATGTTCGTGCTCGAAAAATTTTTTCATTTGTTTCTCTGGCATAAATAAGTGTGTATCGTCTGTTTTTTAGATCAAAGTAGATGATATCAGTTGCTTCCCCAACAGATGTATTATGGTCGCAAAAAAAATTGATACATTTAGTTTTTTGAGAGAGATAGTTTTTTTACAAGGGCTTGCTTGTATTAAAAATGGAACAAAAAAAAATAGGCAGGCTACAACGTTATTATTTTTTTTCATTTTTCTATCCTTTTTTATTAACGTAAAAGAATACCCCAGGCTTTTAAACCTGGGGATTAATTTTTCTCTTATAACTGGCAAGTTTAGCAAGGCAAAGCTTTGTGAAGCGACTAGAATTAAAACGAAAATGCTTCCTTTAAAATTTTATCAATACCACCGGTTTTAACCTGTGGAGGTTTTATTTTAAAACTTAATTTATTACGTTTTTATTTTTTGGTTTCCATCGTCTCAACAATTCTTTAAATAAAAGTTCTTTAGGATTCTCTTGTGGATGTTTATCAAGAGTTAAGGTTGCTTTTTCTACGCTATGGCGAACGGTTGCATTGTCACAAACAGTTGAATCTATTTGGTCTATTGCAGGCATTAAGTTTTTTTCTAGAGCTTTTTTTACTGCATGTTCATTTGCAGATTCTGCAAGAAGAGATTCGAGCATGCCAAAAAAATCTATGATGCTTTCTTGAATGTCATCTAATGTTGCAGCATTATTCATCGGTTTATTTTTTAAAAGGTCTTCTTTAAGTCCAGCAGAAAACGCTTGGGTTATAATTTTTTTTATTTTTTCGGAGTCATTTTCCATGAGCCACTGCAAAAGACAAATGAGCTCATATGAAAGTACAAATTGATTGTCGTTGCCTTGTGTGTACAATGAATCATCATCATTCATTTGATAGATCCTTTCTTTGAGTTTCTAAAATCTTTTATAAAAGACAGCTTTGCAATTTTTATATCCATTTTAAAACATTTTTTCATACATTTTTCTAAGTCGTGCTATGCGCTTGGCTACTGGAGGGTGAGTTGAAAATAAAGAGAGCATGCCTTTGCCCGAAAATGGATGCACAATAAATAATGATGCAGTACTAGCTTTACTGTTTTGGTTAGGATCTAAAGGTGAAATTCTTGCTGAGTCATGTAGCTTTTGTAATGCACTTGCAAGTGCCAAAGGATCTTTGCAATAAGATGCGCCTGTTTCATCTGCCAAAAATTCGCGTGAACGAGAAATAGCAAGTTGAATAAGAGCAGCTGCTATTGGCATTAAAATTGCGACTAAAATCATAAAAAGAGGATTGCCATTGCGTCGTCTACTTCCACCTCCGAGTGCTCCCCAAAATGCAAAATAGCGCAACATGCTTGCCATATAACCAATTGCGGTTGCAATAGTTGCTGCGATGGTAGAAATTAAAATGTCTCTATTTTTAATGTGTGCAAGTTCATGAGCAAGAACGCCACGAAGTTCATCTTCGTTAAGAATATGTATAATTCCTGAGGTAATAGCGATTGATGCATGTTTGGGGTTTCTTCCTGTTGCAAATGCATTTGCCATAGAATTATTAATGAGCCATAATTTTGGCATTGGTATTTTCATCGCGTCCGAAAGTTCTTTTACGGTTGCATAAACTGAAGCATAATCTGTTTTGTTTAATGGTTGAGCTTTGTAAAGGCGAAGAACTATTTTTTCTGAAAAAAAGTATGCAATTCCATTCATAACTAGTGCCATTATAAATGCGAATTGCAAGCCACTGTAGCCGCCAAATTGTGCGCCAAAAAATAAAAGAAGTCCGCTCAGAGCGGCAAGAAGAATTGCGGTTTTAATCCAATTTAAAAACATTGTTGCCCCCTGTGGTAAATTTAAACTATTGTTCGTATTCAATTTCCCAGCTATCATTTTCATCTGCATTGTCTTGTTTGTCCATATCTTTAGTTGTGCACAAACGAGATGATTCTTGTTTTATTTTCATTAATGCTTTTGCACCTTCACGTGCAGCATGAGATGATGTCTCTTGTTCTTGTTTTAATTCGTTTTGGGTATTTTCAAAGATATCATTCATCTTTTTTTTCATTTTTTCAATTTTATTTTGTAGTTTTAGGACCATTTCAACACCAGCAAGGTTAACGCCAAGTTGATGGGTAAGGTGGATGATTTCTTCTAGGCGGTCTACATCTTCTTCTGAAAAGAGGCGGGTATTACCCTCAGAGCGTTTTGGACAGATAAGTCCTTCTTTTTCATACAGCCGGATAGTCTGCTGATGAATAGACAACATTTTAGCTACTGCGGATATCGAGTAAAAACCTTTTTTTCTTTTCATCGCCTTTAATTTCCTATTTCTTATCAATTTTATTGTATTGCACAAAGTTCCTTGTGGCGTAAATCATGTCAACACCTTAAATATATGATACCATACTTTTTAGGACAAATCATGTCCTTGGTTCGGTGATGAGTATTATTGTTGCATGTTTTGGGAGTAGTAGCTGTGAATACCATTAAAATAGTTTCGCTTTTTTGTTCTTTATGCTCATTGGGAGCTTCTTTTGCTAGCCCGCACACTGTTGAAGAATTGTCTGTTTACTATAAAAAAGAGGTTGTTGATGACACTGTTTTTGTGTACAGAGAAGATATTACCAATGGAGTAAAAAAGGAGGTTTGGTCTATTGATGGCAAGCCTGTTGACTATGAGCGGTACGAGGATGAGTTATTGGAGGCAGAAAAAGAAGTTCGTCGCATCAAAAGAAAGATGGAATTGGAGCAGCGAATAAGGTTTCAAGAGGCTAAATTGCAGTCAGTCGGTATGCTCAATAAAAAATTGTTAAAACTTTCTATAAAGTCTATAGAAGGGGTTCTTGGAAGATTTGAAGATCATAGATTGGCATCATTTCTTGTTTTTGATCAAAATTCTGTATTTTCACGTGAAGAGTTTGAAAAATTGGAAAACGAGCTGCTAAATGAGGCTAAAAGCCATTTGTATCGCGATGAAAAAGATTTTGATCTGGAGGCTTTAAAGCTTATGGTTGCGAGTTTAGATGGTATTGCTGATCGTTTGCAGGAGCTCTTTTCTGTTACTGTAAACAATGCAATTAAGCAGTGTGATGATACAAAACTTTTAAAAGAGCTTTTGGCTGTTTTGTAAAAAAAACATTCTTTATACCATTTGCAGATTTTTTGTCCTTTGTTAAATTAAAATTGTGGCTATTGTTACCATTTTAATGCTTAGGGGCGGGTTTTTTTATGAATATAAGTAAAAATAATTTTTTTTTATCGATTGTTTTTTTTATTGGATTGATGCACTTCTCTATCTCTTATAGTATGAACACTGTTATTGGTTTATTTAAAAAAGTTTTTAGTTCTACTTTTGAATGTCCACAAACGATGTCTAATTTAAGGATTCAAAGTGGTGATGAAGTAGTTTCTCTGGTTAAGGATTTTTTAGAAAAAGAAAAATTTGAAATTGAAAAAAAGTTTCCTGTGCAGATAATTAAAATTGGTAATAATGAAGTGAATGCACAAATTGTTAAATATAAAGGCAAAGATATTGTACAGTTAAAAGTTCTTAATCAAATGACTAAAAAAGGTGGAGGTGGTGCAAGTTGTGGTTATCAGACTATAAAAAATTCCATTTTGGCTGTTCTTTCTATTGCAAAAAAAGATATTCCCGCGCCCATAGACTCCCAGACTGCAGCCTCGTGGCGCAAAGAGATGCGGGAGAGACTTGGTATTGCTCCAGACGCTATTGTCGGTACTCGTGGCGACC
>DAOVGZ010000091.1 GCA_030672115.1 bacterium
AAAAATAAAAATCAAAAAAATACGCTAGAAATTGCGCAAGAAGATTCTGCTGATGATTCAATTATAGGAATGATAAAAAAAGCTCAAGAACAGTAATAACAAAGGGGACAACAATAATGTATTACAATGCTATGAAAAAAAAGAAACTATTTATACTACCTTTTTTCTTTTTTTCCCTATTTAAAATGGCACAAACCTTCACCCACGATGTAGACATAACAGTGGAACGTTTTAATAATCCCTATAGAAATGAAGAAAAAACTCAAGGCGCAATCGTACAATTGTACTTCATCAAACGTTTAGAAAAAGCGGCTAAACTTTTACAAACAATTCATAAAAAAAAAATATTCCCTTCTTTATGCAAAGCGATCGAAGGAAATTGTAAAATTTTTAATGATACATCAATGTTTCACAACAAAAAAATTAAACAATGCATTACAAGTATGGAAACAAAAAAAAGCTTAAAACCATTTGTAACATTATGGGAAACAGTAAAAGACGAAGCCCAAAACACCAATCCAGAATTTTTACGAGAATTTTCTATTTTAATTTTAGAAATTTACAAAGCTATTTTTACGGCATGCTCTCCACTTATTCAAGCTACAATGTACAAAAACACATTTCTTCATGCTCTTGCATTGTTATGCGGCAATATAACAGGACTACAAGCATTTGAAATCTTGAGCATCATCGATAAATTAACGGCACAAATTCCTAAGCTCTTAGAAAAATATGAACTTACCAACAAAAAGATAACCTGGAAAAAATGGCTTATTAAATATTGGTGGCTTCCACCGATGGCAACAGCAGCAATTATTTTTGAAGCTATTTTTATTTATCAAATTGCTACGGGCAAAAAAAAGCTTCCAAAATTAAAAAGTGCTATGACATTATTTTCAAAAGAAAACAAAAAAAAGTAACGATCCAAAAAGAATCGCCAACAGATATTTTAAGTTTAATTTCCAATTAGGAACAATGTTCCATGTGTAAAAAGAAACCACACTCATTAATGCAAAAATAAAAACTCGAACAACAACAATAGAAAATAAAGCTCCAACCAAAGAAATTTTCGAAGAAAAAGATATAACACCGTAGGTTAAAATCATTGTAAAAAGATTAAAAGCAAAAAGTCTTCCTATGCGCTCAAAGGTTATAAACAACTTTTCATAAGCAATAAAAAAATTTTCCGACAAACAAATTAAGAAAAAAAGAAAAATTAACGATTTTTCAGATGATTTATATAAATAAGCTGAATGAGAAAGAAGTTTATTATAATTTATAAAGAAAAAAATAAACACTCCATACAAAGCATGATGTAATCGTTGCGTTAAAAAAGAAAAAGCTTCTCTTTTTGCACTACTATCCATTTGTTTAGTTTTGGCCAACAAAGCATCACTGGTTAATCCAAACGTTTTTTTAACAATACTGGTGATAGCATACGCAATATGGCTAATAAGCTTAAAAAGCCCAGCCTGGGCTAAACCAAACTGTAAAGCGAAAAATGGAACCAAAAAATTGCTCGAAAAAAAAGTATGACTCAATTGATTTAAAAAATTAAACCCTCTACTTTTAAAAATCCGAAAATAAGATGGCAAAAGAACCTTTCCTTGCGGCAATGTCAGTGAAAAACGATACAAAAGCAACGACATTACAACCATAGAAGCAACTGAAGTCACCACCATTGGAACAAAAATAAGAAATAAGCTAACTGAAGCACCTAGACCATAAAAGACCCACACTGTTGCGATATAACTAACAATTGTTCCTATTTCCAAAAATGCTACTTGTTGATTTAAAAAAGCAAGATGTAAAACCGTTCTTAACGTTTTTTTAACCGTCTCAGACAAAACAAGCAAACCAAGGACTAAAAGCATAAATGGAGGCAAAAACGTTAACTGTAGCCAATTGCTAACAGCTAAAAAGCCTACAACAAGAAAAAATGTAAAAATAATTCCCGGCAATAACTGACGAGTTAAAAAAAATTGAAAAGCAGACCTACTTTTGCAAAGTTGACTAAAAAACGGACTAACAGACGATTCTAGTCCAAAATCCGCAACCGAAACAAACAAATAAACAAACGAAAAAACGGTTCCAATAAACCCATATAAAAGGCAATCGCTTACCTTAAATAAAAGCATCTGATGCCCGAGCAAAAGAGCCTGATACGAAACTGCCTCAAAGCCCACCCAACGAAGGCTTTGGGATAAAATACGACGTAAATCATTCATTAATACCAGTATACCGGTTTTACCAGAAAGGGAAATCGGCTAAAGAAAAGTATTGAAATATTTTCTATTTGAAATATATACTAAACAGAGACTATAAAAAAGTTGAACAATAAAGAAAGAAGGATTTTAGAATGAAAAGAACCAATATTTTGTATTTTGTATTTTCAATCGCTCTTCTTAACTCATTTTCCATAAAGACAATGTTTCAAAAAAAGCAATTAAACACAGTTCCAACATGGCAAACAAAATTAAAACAAGAATATATACAAAAAATACAAGTAACAATCAAAAAAATAGACCCTGAAGGAAATATCTTTAAAAAAATTGTCAGTGACGATGTTTTTCGTGAAAACATTGTTGATACTATTTTAAATGATTACCAAAATAAAAAAGCATTCTATAAAGATATATTTGCTAATTATTTTAAACAAAATAAAAAATTTC
>DAOVGZ010000078.1 GCA_030672115.1 bacterium
ACATTGTGCTGGGAAATTAATTAATTCTTCCTTGCTACCTCATAATCTATTCCCAGAACCACCGAGGTTTCAATCTGTCGCTGGGAAAATAAAGCCGATGATCTTATTTTTCCTAAACTAGAAAAACGATTGCCACGTTATTTAAGTGAAGATGAAATAGAAAAATTACTTGCTGTTGCAGACAATGAAAAAAGTAATGTCGGATTGCGCAATAAAGTGATGCTGTATCTTTTGTATGTTTCTGGCATGCGGGTAAGTGAGTTGATTAGTTTAACGGTTGGACAAGTGCAGTTTGATAGTAATTTTATTACTGTGAGCGGTAAAGGTGGCAAAAGCCGGATGATTCCAATACCTGCAGATATGATGACGCTTTTAAAAGCATATGTAGAAAATGTTTTAAGTGCTTTACTTGATAAAGGTGGAAGACGAAAAAAAAATGATATTCTTTTTCCTGTTACGTATGCTGGAAAGGTAAAATCAATTACTCGGCAAGCATTTTGGGCTCTTCTAAAAAACATGTGGAAAAAAACAGGAATAGAAAAAACAATTTCGCCCCATCAACTGCGACACTCTCTAGCAACACATATGCTCAAAAATGGTGTAGATTTGCGTTCATTACAGCTTATTTTGGGACATGAGAATCTTTCAACTGTTCAAATTTATACGCACTTAGAAACAGGTTATCTTCGCAAAGTGTATGACAAAAAACATCCACGATCATAAAAGAGACCCCGGACTTGCCGGGGCCAATTAAAATTTTTACATCAAAGTTGTGTAGTGTTTGCTGTTGGTTTTTTAGATATCGTATTTTTTTACTTCATTTGTTTTTATAACGGAAGAATTATTTTTTAATAGAGAGTTTTGAGCTTCCATAAAATTTAATTTTTTGCTTACAATGTCAGAATTCTCTTTGAATTGATTGTTTATAAACTGTTTTAATTCAGTATTTTGAGCTTTCATTATTCCTAATGTTCTTTTATATAATATCAATTGTAAAATGCTTATGAGAGCTAGACCCCTCGAAAATTTTGACATCTCTTTATATACACAGACACCAGTAATTATTATTGAGGTATTGAGAGCTCCTATTGCAACGAAACCTGTGACGTTCAAAAGATCGTTTTTTAGGTCGTATTTAACGTATTGACGTGTTTTCCATACAAATGCGCTATTTGCAAATGCGCTGTTGGCAAGTGCGTTTCTTGCAAGTTTTGCGTTTTTTACAAATGCGCTGTTTGCAAGTGCATTGCTTGCAGATTCTGCGCTAGTTTGGAATAAAGGCCCATGCGATAACGACCCAATTGGCTCAGCTTTGCAAGACATTGCGCCCATAACACTAAATCCTAGAATCATATTTAACATAAAATGTTATTTGGGATTTTTCATTGTGATACTTTCGTTTTAAAAATTTTTAATTAGCATGCCAACATGACACGCCTCCATCTATTATAAGCTTAAAATAAAGGGTTTTTAATATCAACAGGGTATGTGGAGGTTTGGTTAGCAAGGTATATAGGTAGTTTTTATCGGTTTCCGGCTTAAATTGTAGCTATTTTCAACTAGATTTTTACCGTTAGAACAGGATATCTACGTAAAGTGTATGACAAAAAGCATCCACGATCATAAAAAAAGCCCCGAAATTTACGGGGCTAATTAAGTTTTTATTTATTAGCTAATGCTTTCAAGCCTTAATAGTTTTAACTGTTTGAACGAATAAGTGACTAATCATTAGACATAAAACTAAAGTTAGTGGCTTCTTGTATTTTTTGTCGAATTCTAGATCTTTATTTTTTAATTTTGTTATTTTTAATTGTTACTTGTTAGAAATTTTTTTAAACTTTTGTTTTTCACCAGGTCCAGCTGTTGCCATAGAACTTATAGCTAGTCCAATTAATAAAGTTAGGGCTCCTAATTTCTTTTTTTTTAACATAAGATATCTTTCATTTTAAAAATTTTTAATTAGCATGCCTCCATGACACGCCTCCATCTATTGTAAGCTTAAAATAAAGGGTTTTTGATGTCAACAGGGTATATAGAGGTTTGGTATGGAGGTTTGGTTAGCAAGGTATATAGGTAGAATTTTATGCTTTCCGGCTTAAATTATTGCTATTTTTAACTAAATTTTACCGTTAGAAACAGGCTGCCTTCGCAAAATGTATGACAAAAAACATCCACGATCATAAAAAAAGCCCCGGACTTGCCGGGGCCAATTAAAATTTTTACATCAAAGTTGTGTAGTGTTTGCTGTTGTTTGTTTTAAAGATCACAATAATCAAGATAACTTTGATATTCATCGTATTGAGGGTATTTCTCAGAAAGAGTTTTGTACATCTTCTCTTGATTTGATATTTTTAGTGTATCTACAAAAAATTCTGCTTTTTTTAAATTTTTTAATTGTATTGTTCGAAGAAATTCTTCTGAGCTGTTATTCTCGAAAGGTTTTGTTTGTTCTTTTTTTATCTCTGGAAAATCTTCAATAAAGGGTTTTAAAACATTTTTAAGATAATAAATGTTTTTCCATATATAAAAAGGAATTCCGAGATTTTCTTTTTTAAAACCGTTTAGCGTTGGGTATAAATAAGATTGTATTTCTCTACGAATTAATTTCTTTTGAGTCATTTTAGGTTTAGCCATTACGTTTTTGTAAATGTGTAATTCTTTGGCTATGTCTGTTTTAGAAAGGAAATTCTTTTTGATTTTAGCAATAGGTTGGTACTCTATTATTAAATCATACAATTCATTTTTTTGAGCTTTCATAACGTCTAATATTTCAGATAAAAAAAAGAATCCAATAGTTACAAAAGCAAGCTTCCTCGAAGATGGTGACATGTTTTGATATACATCGACAGTCAAGGGAAAAAAAGTACAAGTAAAGGCTATGTTTACAGCCCTTGCTGTGCCTTTCAAAAAATTGTTTTTTAGATCGTATTTAACGTATTGAAGTGTATTTTTTACAAATGCGCTGTTTGCAAGTGCATTGCTTGCCGATTCTGCGCTAGTTTGGAATAAAGGCCCATGCAATAACGATCCAATTGGCTCAGCTTTACAGGATATTGCGCCCATAACACTAAATCCTAGAATCATATTTAACATAAAATGTTTTTTGGTATTTTTCATTGTGATACTTTCATTTTAAAAATTTTTAATTAGCATGCCTCCATGACACGCCTCCATCTATTATAAGTTTAAAATAAAGGGTTTTTGATGTCAACAGGGTATATAGAGGTTTGGTATGGAGGTTTGGTTAGCAAGGTATATAGGTAGTTTTTATCGGTTTCCGGCTTAAATTGTAGCTATTTTCAACTAGATTTTTACCGTTAGAACAGGTTATCTTCGTAAAGTGTATGACAAAAAGCATCCACGATCATAAAAAGAGCCCCCGAAATTTCGGGGGCT
>DAOVGZ010000061.1 GCA_030672115.1 bacterium
AGATATTTGTCCAATTTGTGCTGGTAAAATTACCGACCAATACACCCGAATTGTTGGATACTTAACACCGGTATCGTCTTGGAACAAAGGACGACGCAAAGAGCATAGCGAAAGAATTTTTAAAAAAGAAGCAACATTAGGTAGCAAAATTAATACTGTTGTAAAAAAAGAACTTAAAGAAAAAGAGTTATAAATAAAAAGGGGCTCCCGATTGGGAGCCCCTTTTTATAAACATGATTAATTTTATTTTAGCTGTCTTGCTTCAGCCTTTTTAATAACTACTTCAACTTTTTTTGCATTATCATCAATATCTTTAAGCATCTGCTTTTTTTGTTTAAGTAGAGCAGGATCTGTTACTTCTTGCAAATATTCTTTTGCAACTTTAACCCTGAGGTTTAAAGTCTTTATACCAACTTTTAAAACTTTTTCTTTTGCCCAGTTTTTAATTGAATTAAGATTTTCCTGTGCAACCTTAAGTTTTGATTTCTGCGTACTATATGGAAGTTGTTCGACAAGAACCTTTTGCTTAACAGATCTCTTTTTATCAAATCCATCTATTATCTCCAGATATTTCGTATATATAAGTTCTAATAATTTTTTTATATCTTTTTGGTAAGCATTAAATTCTAAAGAGTCTTCAACACTTTCTTCAAATCTGTCTAAAATATAATCTTCATTTGCATCTAATGCATCTGCAAGTTTATTATCAGGTTTTTTCTTATATTCCTTTAAAACAAGAGCACTTGAATTTTCCAATTTCTCTTTTACATCAGAAAAAAGTTTCTCTAAATCTTCTTGCTCTTGTTCTATTTTTTCTATATTCCTTTTTATTGTTGCTGACTCTTGTCCTATTTGTTCAATCTCTTGCTCTAATTTTAGATCTTCTTGCTCTAATCTTAGATCTTCTTGCTCTAACTCTTGCATTGTTTTTGTTTTTTGAACCTGAAAGCCCAAATACTTTTTAAATGTATCCCACCAGCCATATGAATATCCACCGTACAACAAGCATGTACACACAAATAAAGCAACGATCTTGCGTTGCTTGTAAACTGAAAAACTTCTTTTCATCAAAAAACTCCCCTAACAAAATAAACCTTTACCCTTTTTTTAAAATGACTCAAAAAAGGGCTAAAAAACAAGAGTTACTTTAAAAGCGCTTGCGGGCACATAAGGAGTTTGCTACGATAACATGAAGCAGCATATCCCTATAATTAAAGCGATAAAAAGGAAAATTTATGAACTATATATCCGTAGCAAAATCCGTTGCATTATCGTTTTTATGTCTTTGTTCTATCGCATTAAACGCGCACAAAGGATCTTCTTGTTGCTCAACAACAGACTCCTGCCAGCAAAAAGAACCTGCTATATCTTGCTGCCCATCAAATGAAAAAACTTCTTGTAAAACTGAATCATGCACAAAAGAAACATGCTCTGCCGATACGTGCAACGAAGAAAAAACAAATCTAAAAAAGAAAAAATCTAAAAAAGAAAAAACTCCAACAGTTGCAAAAAAAGAAAAGAAAAAACGCAAAACACTCAGCACTTATGACTATGAAACATTAAAAAAAGAAAAAGAAAAATTTCTTGCAAAAGGTAATAACGATCTTGCAATAAAATTCATAGAAAAAATGGTTCCTTTGTGTACCGATCTTGCAGAACTTTCTGGCCTTATGCTTGAGCTTGCAGATCTTTTATTTGAAACAAGTCACCTTGTTAAAGCAGAACGTTTATACACAGAATTTGTACATTTATATCCTGGTCACAAACAAGCTGAGTATGCGAGTTACAAATCTATTTTATGTTCTTATTGGAAAACTCTTGATCACTTTAGAGATCAGTCAAAAACACACGAAACACTTGCATTAGTGGATACATTTTTACAACGAAAAGAAATATTTACAACATATCAAAAAGAAGTTATTGAAATTCAAACTTCATGCCAAGAAAAACTTCTTGATAGTGAAGTAAGTATTTTTAATTTTTATTTACAACGTGGCGATCTTTTGGCCGCAAAAACAAGACTCGAAAATATAGAAAAAGAATTTTTAACATTATTACCAGACAAAGAACCGATTTTGATTTCTCTTGCTTGTGATTTAGCGCAAAAAGAAAACAATACAACTGTCCTTGAAGAAAAAAAACTGCTTCTTGAACAAAAATTTCCAGAATATATTCAACAAAAAACAGTTATTGCCGATGCAAAACAAACTCGAAGTAATGTTGATAGATTTTAATAAATAACCAAAAAAATTCTTACAAAGTGTAAATGGATGGATTCAAGAAAAAAATTTGGCAATGAAGGTGAAGCAATAACTGCTGCACACTTAGAAAAAAAAGGATTCACTATTTTGCATAGAAATTACCAAAAACTCTATGGTGAAATAGATCTTATCGCACAAAAAAAAGATCTTTTGGTTTTTGTCGAAGTGAAGCGAAGAAAGCATGCATACTTTGACATGAATCAATTAATAACAGTGTCAAAACAAAAAAAAATCATAATGGTTGCCAATGAATATATTACCAGGTACGCTCATGATCAAAAAATATGCAGGTTTGATGTCGCACTTATAGAAGGAGAAACTTTTACCTACCTGCCAAATGCTTTTACACAGGGAGAATATAGTGAAAGTTTCTAAAAAACATGACAATCGATACGATTTTGCAAAAAGAGCGATAACAGGATTTTTTCTTGGTGTCGCTTTTTATTTTTTGTTTTTTTTATGCCCACCATTTGTTTTTTCTATTACACTTGGAATCATTACAATAACTATTTTATTTATAGAATTGCCACAAATCTTTAAACCTAATGTAATTTCATCTTGGTTTATTATGCCTTTTTATCCAATTTTACCGTTTATTTTTATGATTTTATTAAATCAAAGCGTACAATACCGTACGCTGATTTTTTTTATGGGAGCACTTTCTTTAAGTTTTGATTTTGGATCATATAGCTTTGGTTCTCTTTTTGGTAAACATAAAATTGCTCCTGCCATTAGTCCTCGCAAAACATGGGAAGGTGCGCTTGGCGGCGTTATTTTTGCTTTTACACTGATCAATATAATCATGTGGTACCAAAACGCTTTTGTATCAATTCCAATGAAACTATATATCACAATATGTCTTTGCACTCTTTCTTTATGTGGCGACTTTTTTGAATCATATTTAAAACGGATCGCAAAAATTAAAGATTCTGCTTCATTTTTACCTGGGCATGGCGGATTTTTAGATAGGTTTGATGGACTTATGTTTGTTTTACCAGTCGTTTATATATTTAGAAACTTTTTTGCTCAACTATTTGGTTTGTAAAAAAAAAGGGATCTTACATTTTACTGCAAGATCCCTTTTTCTAACATTCTTATTTATTTCTTACTTTTCTTTTTCTTTTTTTTAGGCCGATTTATTTTTCTTTGCTTGATTATTTGCCCCGAAATAGTAACATCTTTAAACTCTTTTCTTAAATTAAGTGTAAAAAAAGATGCGTTCGTTTTTGCCATAGACTTATTTTCTCCATACGGCGCAAATCTAAAAAAATCGAGCGTTGCAACAAATGGCTCTTTTTTTGCCAGATCTTTTATCGAAATTTTAGTCTTTGCATTACCATCCCATTGATAATCATCAAATAAAAAATAAATTCCATGCCCATCTTCAAATTCTTCAAGAAAATCTACTTGCTGATGCCCTCGAAAAAGTCCAACTAATTTAATCTCAGTATTTTTTTTTAGTTTTTTGCCATATTTAACAAATTCTTGCTTCCCAAATATAGACCCACCTCCCCGAGAATCCTTTACTTGGGCATCGTCGTAATGTTCATCAAAATCATTCCATGCTAATTTTTTAACTGTTTTTAAATCTATTAATTCATTTATAAATGCTGATTTATTATTCACCAATGAACTCGCATTAAAATTTAAAGCTGGACCACCATGCGTCAACATGTAGCAACGTTTTTTATTATCACTGTTTTGTTGAACAAAAAAAACAGAATTCACCATATTATTAAATACAGAAATAATTTTTTTTCGAACTTGCTTTGCATTTGTAAATTTAGCTACTATTTCATCAAAAAAACCATACTTTCTAAGTCTTTTAGAAAGTTCATGATTTCCACATATTAAAAAAACTTTGTTCGGATTTTTTATAAAAAGTTTCATAAGAATATATAAAACCGAAATTCCTGTTGTTCCTCGGTCAATATAATCACCAAGAGTAACAATATACATATCTTCTTTTGTAATTTTAAAAGGATCGTCTTTATCTACCCATCCTTTTGCAACGAGTTGCCCCATAAATTCTTGTAGTGGCTCTACGTCAGAATGAAGATCGGTAAACATTACAATATCAGCAGTATCTTTAACACCAACTTTTGAAACAAAACCTTTTGGCTTATTAACCATTTTTTTAGAAACAAAATCATTATCAAGCAGTTTTTTTTTAACAACTTTTATAAATTGCTTAATTGTACTTAAAAACTGCTTATTTGTAGGAGTTAAAAATAAATCATTTAATTGTTGTTGTTCAATATCAGAAAGTTTTTTCTGCGTTTTGCTAAAAAGTTTTTCAAGTAAAGCAATTCGCTCTTTATCTCTTAACTTAATCTCACTCTCTTGTTCTTTAAATAGTACTAAAGATTTTTTATACGCTGTTTCAATATTTTTTTCTTCACTTATAGTAGAAAAATTATCAACTAATTTTTTATTTTTTTTTAAAGCTTTCTTTTTTAAATCTTCAAGCTGATCAATACTATCAATTTCATCAATATTTTTTATTTTCACCAAAAATCTTTTTAAAAATTTTTCTAAAGACTTTTGTTCTTTTATTTCATTTTTTTTAGATTTTTTAAGTTTATCTTCCTGTTTTTTATCCTTTTGAGAAGTCGGATCTTGTATTACAGTTTTCTTGGTGCTTTCATCTTTCATCGCAACAGAAACAGTTGCCCCAAATAAACAAGTAATCAAAACAATAAATAGTACATTTTTACAAAACTTTGCAGACATAAAAAAATCCCCTTATTTTTTTATAAAACACTAAAAAACTATATTTATGTTTTTAACGTAATAAAAAAAACAAGAGGAAAGCAATGATACAAAAGGCAATATATCTGTGCACAAATTATGAGGCTACAGGGCACCAGAAAGTGCAAGCGCTAAACTGTGCTACTATTTGGTCTGTAAAAAAAAGGAATCTTACATTTTACTGCAAGACCCCTTTTTTCTAACCTTCTTTTTTTATTTTTTAGGCTGATTTATTTATCTTTGCTCAATCATTTGCCCTGTAATGGCAACATTTTTAAAATCTTTTTTTAAATTAAGCGTAAAAAGAGGTACTTTCGTTTTTACAGAATCCAAAATTCCTGGATACAGTGCAAATCTAAAAAAATCGAGCGTTGCAAAAAATGGTTTGTTTTTTGTAAATTTTTCTAATAAAATTTTAGCTTTACCATCCCATTTATATGCATTTTCTATAAAGGCAATTCCATTTGAATCTTTAAATTTAGGTTTCAAATCCTCCGTATAAAAATCATTTTCATTTATAGTATAAAAACTCACTTGCTGATGCCCTCGAAAAAGTCCAACTAACTTAACACCGGTTTTTTCTTCTAACGTTGTGCTATATGTATCAAAAACACCTTTACCAAAGATCTTTCCAGAGCCTCTAATATTATCCATAATTAAAACTTCTTTATTTTTGTCAATATCACTCCATGCAAAATTTGCAACTACTTCATTCTCTATAGACTCATACACAACAGACAATTTATTTTCAAATGATTTTACAGGATAAAAACTATTATCTTGAGCTCCATGTGTTAATGCATAGCAACGCTTTTCATTATCACTATTTTTTTGAACAAAAAAAGCTGCACTTGCCATATATTTAAATGCTTTATCTATTTCAGTTAAATATTTTATATCTTGCAACTTTAATTTTTTCAACTCTTTTGTATAAAAGCCATAATTAACAAAAGTATCCAAAGATTCATGATTTCCACGTATCAAAACAACTTTATCTGGGTTTTTTATAAAAAGATTCATAAGAATATACAAAGCCTGAATTCCTGTTGTTCCCCGGTCAATATAATCAC
>DAOVGZ010000021.1 GCA_030672115.1 bacterium
GAAAAAGACGCACTAAAATATTTACGCATTCGCTACTCAAACAATCAAGGATCAATTTGCTTTAAAGATTGGCATCGCGACTCAAAAACCGGAAAAACAACACATTGTGATGAATATGAAACCAACGTTGAAAATCCAGATACCGTCATTGCTCTTTTTGAACAACTTGGCTACACCAACAAAACGTTCGTACAAAAAACAAGGCGAAAATTTATAGCTGATCACTACGAAATAGTTATTGATGAATTACAATACCATGGAACCTTCATTGAAGTTGAACTTAAACAAAAAAGATCCGATCTTGCAGCTGCACTTAAAGAACTAGAAGCCTTTTTAGCTAAAACAGTTGGAATTACTGAATTTTGGATTCAAAATCGTGGCTATGTAAGTATGATCCGAAATCCAGATCTCGATTATGGTGAATATAGAAATTACAGTATTAACTAACAAACAACTTCATTTTTTTGAACTGCGTTGTCATATGATTTACCAACATAAATAGCAATAAACAACCATACAAAAATCATTCCCACAGAAAGCGTTGTACTTAACGTTAAAAAAATATTGATACCAGCAATGGCTCCATATTTACTTTTAAAAACACCTCGAGTTGCATTAAAAAGTGATCCTACCGATTTTGCACCTCGAGACCCAAACATTTCTATCCATCCTTGAGCTTTATAACGTACATTTTTACTTGTTGGAATATAAAGCTGCTTTATTGTGGGCTGATTAAGTGCGTAATTTATTGCTTTTGCAAATACCATAATCCAAAAAACTACAGAAAGTGTTGGGTAAAATTTTAAAGATATCGTGGCGACCATAACTAAAAGTGGCATAAGCAAAAGAGATATTTTCATACCCAAAAGTCGCTGTATACTATTAATTCCCAATAAAACACACAAAGATGCAACAATTCCTGTTGTAACTCCAAACTTTGCTAAATACTCTGCATTAGCAATTTCTTGAGGATAAGCTGCTTTTGCCATAGCATGAAAATGAAAATCAAAAATTACAACAACTGCTTCGTATATGGTTATCATTAAAAAAATACCGAGTAAATACCAATTACTTGCAATTAAACGAAGGCCTTCAAAAAACCCTGATTTTTCTTTTTTATTTTTTAACCCAGCACCATTTTCGCCTTTGTAGCTTTGCAATAGATGTTTTGGGGTTGTATTCATAAACAACCACATTAAGCCACCAATGCCTAACATAATTAACCCTGCAATTGCAGCTATCGGCGCACTATTTACAAATCCAAATCTACTTGCACGTAAAAAAAATGGCCCCGCAATATTTCCAAATTGCCCAAAAAGAGCAATAATCGGAAATCCTCGACGCGCAGAATCTGGCAATGTTATATCAGTTGCTATAACCCAAAAAAGAGCCACCATTAACGAAACAAAACTATCAACATATACATACCAAAGCCAGCCTAGCAAACGCCAAGCATTTTCAACTTCATTTGGAATCCCATAATACGAGTCTGCTAAAAAGAAATAAAAAACGAAAGCCAGCAAGGAATATATACTTATCAAAATATAAAAAACATTTTGCCGCTTAAATGTATCGATCAGTTTTGTATATATAATAACGAGAGGCACAATAAAAAAAATAGAAACTACTTTTGCCCAAGGAAGAAAATCAACACCAACAGTTGCGGCAAAAACACTATCTTTCAATGGCTTTATTGCCCAAAAAGTACCAATAATACAAAAAAAGATAAAAGCTAAAAATCCAAACTTTTTTAATTCATCACGACTTTCAAACTTTCCCCACAAAGCCTGAAAAACTTTTTGGACCATGTCCCCACCCTTTTTGATTATAAAATCACTAAAAAAAATGGATCGCCTCAAACTTATAGACGACCCAACTCTATTTAATTATCACTATACGTTGAAAAAAACAAACCACCAGCTAATTCACTAACAAACGTACTTTTCTTCCTTAGTTGCTTTGTTATATGTCGCAGCAACAAACATCGCTATAAATAACCATCCCGCAACAATACCAAGAGATGCAATAGTACTTATAGTTAAAAACAAATTAATCCCAGAAGTAGCTCCATATTTTGCTTTAAAAACGCCTCTGGTCATATTAATAAACGATCCCCCAGATTTTGCAGCCCTGCTGCCAAACATTTCTATCCAACCTTGTGATTTATATCGAACGTCTTTTGTTGTTGGAATATAAAGTTGCTTAATCGTTGGAGCATTAAGCGCATAGTTAACTGCTTTTGCAAAAACCATTATCCAAAATGCAACGCCTAAAGCAGGGTATAACTTTAACGCAATCGTTGCTATACCAACAAATAACGGCATCAAAATAAGTGATGCTGTCATACCAAGTCTCCGTTGTATACTATTAATTCCCAAAAAAACACACAAAGAAGAAACAATACCTGTCCAAACAGCATATTCACCCAAAAATGATGCGTATGAAACTTCAGTTGAATAGACTACTTTAGCCATAGACTTAAAATGATAATCAAAAACTACCACTATAGCTTCGTAGGCTGAAATCATTAAAAAAATTCCAAGCAAATAGCCATTTGTAAAAATCAATTTCAATCCATCCAAAAATCCAACGGCCTCTTTTTTGCCTTTTGGTTTTTTAATTTCTTGCGCTTCGTAACCTTTAAGATTGTCTACCGGCGTAACTTTCATAAAGTACCATAAAAGAATACCCGTAAAAAACATAACAATAGCACAAAGGCCCGCTATTGGAGCACTATTTGCGAAACCAAAACGGCTTGCACGTAAAACAAACGGTCCTACAATATTTCCAAGTTGACCAAAAAGAGCGATTATTGGAAAACCACGACGAGCTGATTCTGGCAACGTAATATCAGTTGTAATAACCCAAAACAACGCAACAATCAAAGACCCAAAACTTTCTACATAAGCGTACCAGAGCCATCCAACAATCCGCCATGGGCTCTCTAAGTCATTGGCAAGACCATATTGTGAATGCATAAGAAAATAAGTAAACACTAAAGCAAGAATGGCATAAATACTAATGAGAATATAAAAAACTTTATGACGAGCAAATGAGTCTATCAACTTAGTATATAAAATAACAAGCGGCACCATAATAGAAACAGAAAGAATTTTTGCCCACGGTAAAAAATCAACACCAACCATAGTAACAAAAACACTATCTTTCAAAGGACGCATCGCCCAGTAGGTACCAATGATACAGAAAAAAATTGCCGCCAGAGTTAAAAACTTTTTTAACTCATCATTACTTTCAAATTTTCCCCATAAAAATGTAGCTATGCGATTTAGCATAAAGCACCTCTCTTTTGAAACCACGTAAAAAATATAAAAATTTATAATAAAATGCCGCCTACCGGCAAAAGTTTTTAAGCCTGCAGGTCGTTTAGATCTAACGATCGAGACCAGAAGGGACAAATTATTACAATACAACTGAACCAACAGTAAGTCAAAATAACAAAAATTATTTTGTTATTTGAAGATAATAGACATGTGTGGGAGGAATATTAAGGGCAACAACTTCTGAATCAACTTCAAAACGATTTCTAAAGGAACTCATTGCTTTATTCGTTTGTAAAAAAATTTCTTTTTTTGATCCCATTAAAAATATTTTTTTAAGATTTGCAAGACCAAGATATTCAATATATGACAGAATACCATTTGATTTTATAAGTTCTTGATACTTACCAAGAACTGCATTTACAAATTTAACTCCAAAAGCATTGTGCGGAATTGCTGAAACAATAAAATCATATTTATAATCAGGATTCCAATCAAGTACCGATAAACAATGAATAGTAACATTTTTATGCTTACCAAACTTCTCTTTTAATAAGGCACATAACTCAGAATTAATTTCTATAACATCAAGTTGATCATTGAACCCCATTTTTTCTATAATTTTTGCTGTTGCAGGTCCAGTCCCCGCACCAATCTCCAAAATTTTAACAGGTTTTTTTTCACTATCGGTGTAACGAGCCATAGCCTTTGATGTAAAACGTGAACTTGGGATAACTGAACCAATTCCCTGAGGCGATCGCAAAAAAGCATAAAGAAATGAAGTACAGTCCTTCAAAAAAGCTAAAGACCCTAAGCTTAGGGTTAAACTAGAAAATAATATCACATACAAAAATTTTTTACGTGCTGCACTCATTGATGCTTCCTATAAATAAAAATCGATTATAGTAAAAAGAGTTTTAAACAGCTAAAAAAGTATCTTTTCTTTATTTTTATGTCAACATTCTCAAAGAAAAAATTATCGTAACTAACTTCATTTAAGTATCATTGCAATGAAAATCTCTTTCATATATCATTCAAAAAAATGAAATTTATATCATGAACAAAAAAATCAAAATAACCCATTCTAAAATCGAAATTTTAACAAAAACCTTAACACTAAAAACTCATTAAAAAGCGATGTGCTAGGCTCCGCAAAATACAAAAAAAGCCTATCATTAGGCCACTTTTGCCTGTTGACAAAAAAAAAATCCGTAACGTGAGCTATAGAACATATATACAGTTAGTTGTTAAGTAAACAATAAAATATTGGAGGAAAAACGTGAGAAAAAAAATCTCTATCTCAACAATTCTTTTGCCGATCTTATTTTCATTAACTAGTTATGCTAGTGAAGACAAACGAATTAATTTTATACAAAAACATGCAACCAGCGCTTCTATTGAAAGCGACAGTACCACAGCAATCTCCAAAAAGATTCTTAATACAAAATTTTATCTGCTCGAAAAAAGTAAAACTTTTTCGAGCAGATATTCAGGCTTAGAGTTTGAAAATCCTTATAGGAATAAAAATAAATTTAAAATAAATTCCCACAAAACATTTTCAGTAGAAAGTGACCGCTATCTCGAAAATGATATCGATCAATACAAAAAAACCAATCAGATTCCAACAGAATTAACCTTTAATGCCAACGAGTATAAAAAAATTCATTTTTTCACAGGATATATGAAAACATTAAATGGCAAATATGAAAAGGACCTTTTCCTTTTATCGGCTCAATTTGATTCAAAGAACAACAATTGGACCTTTGACCCAGACTTCAGTCTAAAAAAGATGGCTTTTATCAATAACCTTTTAACAAAATCAAACAACGACAAAAAAGCTGTTGATCTTGGAACCAAAGAAAATCAAAATAATTACAATTTTTTTTGTGATTTACCTTTAAAATTTAGAAATAGGCTTGCAAAATTTAATGTGATTAAAGCACCAAGAACAAAAACATTAATTGATAAATTCATTACATTTTCTGCTTTTCAAATACCTACTTTTATTAAACAAGAAAAAAAGTTAACTATAGCAACACTTGCTCTTAACATGTATTTATTCAAAAAACTTTTAGAAAAAAACAACCCAAAAGAAGGTGGTGACAACAGCTATGAATATTAAAAAAAAAATAATTTTGTTTTGCTTCTTCTTGTTCACCTCTAGAGAAAATTTTGCTCAAAAAACAATAAAAAAAAACGACTATAAGAAAAAAAATTCATTCACTACAAGGGTGTGTAAAAATGCTCTAAAAAACTTCCCTTTGATAGCAGCAGCTATTTTTTTGAATACTGTTGTTGTTTTTAAATTTAAAGAATTGGAATTCTATGAAAATCTAAAAAAAAAATAAAAATCGGGGCAAAAAATTTTGCCTATTTTTTTACAAATTCAATCGTTGGATTGTCTTTAAACCCTCACGAACAGAAAGTGTTGAAAGTTTATCTTGATGTGTTTTTATAAAATTTTTCACCCAAGCTGGATTGCTGTATGAATACTGACGCAATGCCCAGCCAATTGCCTTACGAATAAAAAATTCCTTTTCATCAGAAACCTGCAATACTAAAGATTCAAGCAATTTTGAATTTGTTTCTTCTTTATATTTTAACTGAGCAAGAAGTGCTGTTCTTCTAATCCACATATTTTCATCCACAATCCACTTCTCAAGATATTTTTTTATATCATCATTATCTTTGATTGCTTGACCAACCAAATTAACTGCAACATGATCAACAATATCCCACCATTGTGCTATGCGAATAACCTTCAAATATAAATCAACATTATCTTTTTTGATAAACGATTTGAATTTTCCAGCATACTGCATGCCCGCATGCCACTCTTCTCTACAATGTGCATTTTTAAAAAGATACAAAATTATCGAACGATATTCTGTGTTGTTTTGTGGAACAAAATTTTTAAAAATTTTATTACAAATTTTTTTAACTTCGGGAAGAGTTATTCCCCAAAACGGCATACTTGATTTCATATAACGTTGCTGACCTTGCGCCCGCTCTTCATTTGCATATTCTGCAAATTCTTTTTGCAGTACTTCAAGTAATTTTTTTTGTTTTAAAAACAATTGCAAACCTCTTTTTCAATCAACCTAAAATGTTGCATAAAAAATTATAACTGAACTCTTTTTTTTATACCTTCGACAGAATCACACCCTTTTATATGTGAAGAAGCATGCTGCTGAAAAGCAATCGTTCCACCAAGCATTGCTAATTTTTTTTCCAATGCTTCATACCCGCGACGCCAGTGATGAATACCAGACATTACCGTTGTACCTTTAGCAACAAAACCAGCAAGGACAAGTGCGCACGATGCACGAATATCAGTTGCAATAACAGGAACACCGTACAGCTCTTCTACGCCTGTTACTGTTGCAGTATTGTGTTGAACCGAAATTTGTGCTCCCATTTTTTGCAATTCCCGAACATGTAACAATCTGTTTTCAAAAACCGTTTCTTGAACGACACTTGTACCTGAAGCTAAACATTGTGCTGCCATCATTGGAGCTTGTAAATCAGTCGGAAATCCTGGATATGGGCCAGTTTTAAACGAAACTGCTCGAGGCGATTTTGTCGCTTTTAAACGAACGCCAATATCATCATTTCCAACTTCTATTTTATGCCCCATTTCCTGTAATTTAAATAAAAAAAGATCTAGAGCATAAGCAGGTGCTTGCGGCAAATGAATTTCGCCACCTGTCATTGCAGCAGCAAGTAATAAACTTCCTGCCTCTAAGCGATCAAAAATAACTTCATGTTTAATTGGCTGCAATGTAGCAACACCTTTAATTTGTATTGTTGCTGGTGGAACAACCTCAATATCTGCTCCCATTTTTTGTAAAACTTTAACAAGATCCAAAACCTCTGGCTCTACTGCTGCATTTATTATTTTCGTTGTTCCTGGCGTAAGAACAGCAGCCATCATAAGATTTTCAGTAGCCCCAACACTTGGATATTCTAAAATAAGTTTTTTAGCTTCCAATTTTGATGCACGAGCAGAAATAGACTCTCCCGTTATTTGAACATGCGCACCCATTTTCTCAAAATTACTTATATGGTAATTTATAGGACGAGTACCAATAACACATCCTCCTGGCAATGCTAAATCAACACAGCCAAATCGAGCCAGCAAAGGACCCATTACCAATACTGACGCTCGCATTTGTTTCATAATTTCAGGTGCGACATTATAATGAACAATCGTACTTGTATCAACGTCTAATTCATTTTTTTCTTGATCAAAAAAAACCTGTGCTCCCAAATCTTTCAATAAAGTAATCATATGAAGAACATCACGAGACGCAGGAACATTTTTCAACTTTGATTTTCCACTGGTTAAAATAAGAGAGGCCATAATTACCAGTACCGCATTTTTTGCACCGGTCAATTGGACCTCTCCACTCAGACCAAAAGATTGTTCAACAATGATGTATTCGTTCGACATTTAAAACCTTTTTATCTTTATATTTTATAAAATACCATCCCATTCTTTTTTAAATCTATCTAAAAATTGCTGCATAAATTGATGACGTTCATGCGCCATAGTATATCCAGCTTTTGTATTCATTCGATCTTTTAAAAGAAAAAGCTTTTCATAAAAATGATTTATACTACTTGATCTATTTTTTTTATAATTTTGAGCAGATTCATGCATAACAACTTTTTGTTCAGGAGAATGCATTTGATTCCCTTTGTATCCTCCATAAGCAAAACAGCGAGCAATACCAATTGCTCCTATTGCATCTAATCGATCCGCATCTTGAACAATCATACCTTCAAGTGTTTGCATCGGTGTATTAACACCAGCACCTTTAAATGAAACTGTTTTAATAATTTGGCAAACATGATCAATTGTTTTTTTTTCAATAAATAAAGTTTTTAAAAATTCTGATGCAACACGCGGGCCAACAGTTTCATCGCCATCATAAAATTTCCAATCGGCAATGTCATGTAATAAAGCAGCAAGCTCTATAACCAAAAAATCTACGCTCTCTTTTTTTGCAAGCTTTTGTGCCAAACTCCAAACACGATATACATGCCACCAATCATGTCCTGATCCCTCACCTTCTAGTTTTTTTCGAACGTGATCTGCTGTTGCTTGTATTATCTCTTTTTGATTTATTTTTTGTAAAGTAGCGTCTTGATTTTGAGTCTTTAACACGTTTTATTTCCTTTTTTATAACCACAGCCCCAGATTTCTGCAAATTTTCTAACTCTTGTTTTGTTAAAAAACGAGATGTTCCAATAGGAAGACCTCTCCGAGTCAAGCCGGCATAATTAATTCTGTCTAACTTCAAAACTTTATAATCAAAATGTTCAAATAATCTTCTGACTATTCTATTTTTACCACTATGCAATTGAACTTTTACGTGATTTTTTTTGCTTCCTTGTACAAAACTAATTTTATCAATCTGAGCAATACCATCTTTTAGCTCAAGACCAGCACGAATTGCCAGAAGATTTTCTATTTTTAATGGACGATCCAAAACAACACTGTACACTTTTTTTACTTCATTACGAGGATGTGCAAGATTCTGAGTTAACTCTCCATCATTCGTCAACAAAAGAAGCCCAGTTGTTGCTCTATCAAGTCTTCCAACTGGATTAACACGAGTTTTTGTCAAACCTTTCACTAGCTCAACAACAGTTTTACGATTTCTTTCATCTGAAAGCGTTGTGACATAATCTTTTGGTTTATTCAAAAGAATATAAATTTTTTCATCCGGTTTAACGAATTTATTTTTAAAATATATACGGTCAGTTTTGCCAACCCTCGTTTCTGGACTTTTTACAATTATACCATTAACAGTAACCTGTCCATCCTTAATAAATTCAACAGCTTGCCGTCTTGAACAAAGGCCTGCACTCGATAAATATTTATTAAGTGGCATCCCAATTGTTTTTTCTTTATTATTTTTCATACGAAACCAATACATAAAAAGTTTTTTGATTCTATTTGATATAATACCCTAAAGTTAGCAATGAGTGAATTATAATAAGGGAGAACTAACTATGAAAAATAGTTTTTTAGTATTACTTGGAAGCGGTCTTGGCGGTGTTACACGCTATTGGATATCTCTTGCTTCGATAAATATTTTTGGAAAAAACTTTCCTTATGGAACATTTCTTGTTAACAGTTTTGGATCATTTTTAATTGGTTTTTTTGCATCACTTTTTTTTAGTTATTTTTATAACACAAATAACATTTTAAAATATCTTTTACTTATTGGTTTTTTAGGAGGATTTACTACTTTTTCTTCTTTTTCATTAGAAACGTTACAACTTTTTCAAAAAGGCTTTCATTTATATAGCTTTTTAAATATTCTATTAAACGTAGGAATATGCTTACTTGCTGTATTTTTTGGAAGCATTATTGGAAAACAATTTTAAAAAATAAATAAAAAATAATAATTCTTTCTTTTCAAAACAAATTACAATCTTTAAACTTGAAACTCTAATAAATAAATTTACCGTTATAAAAATTGAAGGAGATCGGCATGCCCGAACCAAAGGGTACAAAAGGAAAACAAGGAACACTTGAAGTTGTTTGCGGACCAATGTTTTCAGGAAAATCTGAAGAACTTATTCGCAGATTACGTAGAGCACAGATAGCAAAGCTTAACGTTCTCACCTGCAAACACGCCCTCGACAATCGTCATACAATTGAATGTGTTGTCACCCATAACGGAAACAAATTAAAAGCTGAAGCTCTTTCAAGCGTCGAAGATATTTTACGATTAGGTCAAGAAAAAAATATTGATGTTGTCGGTATTGACGAAGTTCAATGGTTTGACAATTACATCATTTCTATTATTTGCAAGCTTATTGAAGCTGGAAAACGCGTTATTGTTGCAGGGCTTGATCTTGATTTTCGTGGTGTCCCATTTGGTTCTATGCCAATACTTTTGGCTGTTGCCGACCACATTACTAAACTACAAGCTATTTGTACTATTTGCGGGAAAGATGCACATTTCACTCAAAGACTCGTTAATAACAAACCTGCAAATTATGATGACCCTGTTATTTTAGTTGGAGCTCAAGAATCATACCAGGCTCGCTGTCGCGATTGTCATGCTATTGATAAACAACCAACATTTTCAAAAAGCTGCCAATATTATTAATATGAATATTCCATATCGTTTTTAATTTTCCAATGGATTGACAACAAGATTTGATATGATACTTAACATAGTCCGCATGAAATTTAATTAAAACTTTGTTATGCATAAAAATTAACAAAATATCTTTCTATTAAAAAAAGTATGGATATAATTCAATGGCCAAAGAAAAAATAATATTTACCTGCTCATCATGCAATTATACTACAGTAAAATGGATGGGATGTTGTCCAGAATGTAAAAATTGGGAAACATTTAAAGAAACAAAATCTTTAATAAAAAATAAATTTTCAAGCTCAAATAAAAAAAACATTTCTCTTTCTAAGCTTGATACAATAAACAGTAAACCAAAAAAAAGAATGCTTTCTGGCATTGGTGAATGGGACCGTGTTCTTGGTGGTGGCATTATGCCAAACTCATTGCTCATTTTAACCGGCGATCCTGGCATTGGAAAATCAACGTTACTACTACAAATTGCAGCTAATCTTTGTAAAAATTATAACGTTTTTTATTTTTCATCCGAAGAATCTTTAGAACAAGTAAAAGGACGTGCAACAAGAATTGGTTGTGCTAATAGCCCTCTTCTCTTTTCAGATCAAGCCGATCTTGAATCAATTATTAATATTTGTAAGGAACATCAACCAAACTTGGTTGTCATTGATTCAATCCAAAACTGCTATACTCAGAATACAAAAACTACTCCTGGCAGTATTGGTCAACTACGAGAATCAGCCTTTAGATTAATGCGGCTGGCAAAAGAAAATGATATTGCCATTATTGTAAGTGGACATATAACAAAAGAAGGAACTATTGCAGGGCCAAAAACACTAGAGCACATGGTTGATGGTGTTTTTTATTTGCAAGGAGAAGATCGCTGGCAAACACGCATGCTTCGATCTGTAAAAAATAGATTTGGAACTATTAACGAACTTGGTTTTTTTGAAATGCAACCACAGGGCCTAACAGAAGTCCCTAATATCAATCAACATTTATTGAGTGAAATTTCACATTCATCAGGATCTGTTCTTGTTAGTTTTATGGAAGGATCACGCCCTTTATTGCTAGAGCTTCAAGCCCTCACCGTTACATCAAAACTTGGAATCCCTCAACGAGTAATCTCTGGCATTGACCATAAACAAGTTGTTTTAATTGCTGCAATTTTAGAAAAATATTTACATGTGAAGTTAAGCACTCATGATATTTTCTTTAAAGTTAGCGGGGGTTTTAAAATAAAAGGAAGCTCAGCTGATTTGGGTATTGCTCTTGCATTACTATCGAGCTACTATCAACAACCAGTACCAGAAAAATCAATTGCTCTTGGTGAAATTAGTTTAACCGGCCAAATTAAACCAATTAACCAAATAAATGCCTACGTTCGAGAAGCAAAAAAATTTGGCATTAAACAATTATTAGTAGGAAAAAATCAAAAAATAGAAAAAAGTGGATGCACTATTAAACAATTTAAAAATGTATACGATCTTTTAAGATTATTTGAAAGTAACTAAAAGGAACTCTTCTATGAACAAAAAACAATTAACATATAAACCAATCTTTTGGTTACTCTTTTCTTGTGCTTCTATCGGAGGTCTTATATTTTCTTATACATATTTTTCTAAAGCTCTTCCGATAGTCAACCTTAATGTTCAAATGAACAGAAGCGAAGCTCTAAAAAAAGCAAATATTATTGCCAATAAATATAATCTTGGACCCAAAAATTTCCGCCAAGCTATCACTTTTTCATCCGATAAACAAACACAAATGTTTATAGAGTTAGAAGCTGGAGGAAAAGAACGTTTCAATAAAATACTTAAAGAAAAAAAATATGAACCTTATACCTGGCAAATTAGACATTTTAAAGAATCAACAAAACATGAACTCCTGATAATATTTACACCCGAAGGAAAACCTTATGGATTTAAAGAACATATTTCAGAAAAAAAACCTGGTGTAACAATTACAACACAAGAAGCTCAAAAAATTGCCGCGCTTAATGCACAAAAAGAATGGGCTATACAACTACAAGAATACAAACTCATTGAAGCATCAAAAAACATTCCTGCAAGCGGAAGGACCGATCATACCTTTGTATATGAAAAACAAAATGAAACAATTGGACAAGGACGGTATCGAATTAGACTCGTGATTAGTGGCAATGTTTTAACTGAACTAATACAGTTTATCAAAATACCAGATGATTTTCAGAGCCGTTTCCAAGAAATGCGTACCGCAAATAAAACAATCGCCATGGCATCTGGCATTCTTATGTTTCTTTTGTATATTCTTGGTGGCTGCTTAATTGGATTGTTCTTCTTGCTACAATCTCGTTCTCTTTTATGGAAAAAATCATTTTTTTGGGGCGTAATTTTAGGATTTTTACAATTTATATCATCCATCAATAATATTCCAAATGCATGGATGCATTATGACACAGCAGTTCCAGCAAAAAGCTTTTTATTTTCTTATCTTTTACAATCAACAATAACAGCTTTTGTATTTTGTTTTTTTTCAAGTCTTATTTTTAGCATTGCAGAAGGCTTAACACGTAAAGCATTTAAAAACCATATCC
>DAOVGZ010000101.1 GCA_030672115.1 bacterium
AGATGGTCGTGATTCCAAAATAATATCTTGTTTTTGAAACGAACCTGAAACGGCAAGTTTTACATTATATTTTTTTAATTTATTTTGTGCGACAATCTCAACAGCAGGATCATCAAGTTTTCCAGAAGAAAAATCTATCAATCCCGAAGTAATATGTAATGGCTTGTATGGAAAAGCTAAATCCCCAGAAAACACCGAAATTTTTCCCGAAGGTTTCGGTTTTTGTATTGTGCCTGCAAATGCTAAATCAAGCCGTGCACTTGTTTGCAAAAATGATGTATTAATGCGCACAGGATCTTTTGTTTTAATAGTAATATCTAGTTCTATCGGAGTTTTATCATCTTGAACTGCATAACTAGGCAAAGAAAAAAACTGTTGCTGAAAATCAGACGAGAAAATATTTTTTTTCAATTGAGATCGATCAACAAAAAAACGTCCTTTAATCAAAGATGTTTCATTTTTTGTAAAAGTAAGATGACCAGAAATAATTGCAAATAAATCTTTATTCCAGTTAATTAAACAATCATTAAAAATAATCGGAACATGCGCAAAACATAGATTATAATTTTCATCAAAATTAAAAATTAAACGCTTGCATTCAACTGTTCCGCGATGCAATGTACACTCAACATTTTGAACCGTAAAAATTTTATTTTCAAAATCTACATTGCAGCGAGCACACAACTGATTAATAAGATTATATGTGTAAGGAATTCTTATTGCGCTATCATTCAGTTGCATCTGCATAAATAATTTTTTATCTTGTATTTTTCCATCTATTTTTGCTGCCCCTTGTCCTTGTAGACTATGTCCAGAAAAATGCTTTGCAACCTGTTTTATACAAGGAAAAAAAACAACTCCAGAAAATATTTCTGGCCTTTTTTTATCAGCATTAAAAGAAAATAATTTTTTTTCTTTTTCATCATAAAAATCACAATGCTTCATACAAAAATGTGGATCTACTAAAAAAGAACCATCATATTTTTTTTTATCAATCATTCCCCGTGCAAAAAGACCATCATTATTCCACTCAATAGTCCCTGAAGAACAACAAGTCGCTTCTGTTTTTTTATGCGTAGCAACACAATTATAAAAACTTTTTATTGTCGATTTATCATCATATTCTATTGTTGTCGAAAAATTATTCGGTAAAATATTCCAATATTTAAAAAATGGAACTGCAGATTTTTTTTGATTTTTTAATGTTATATTTCCAGTCGAAAGCGCTTCATCCCATTTGAAAGTTCCAGTAAAAAAATTTGCCGGATCTAAAGAAAAAAATGTTTTTCCATGCCACTGCGCATTGTCTCTATTGCATGAAATCTTACATGCAGAAAAAAGAGATTTTTTTTTATAAGAAACATTGCTAGATGTAAGTGAACAACTAACGCGTGATGGTGCACCTTCAAACTCTACATTCATGGTCAACGCACATTGACCCGATAGTTCTTGCTCTAAGGTCGAACCAGAAAAAAGTTTATATAAATATGATGCTGGAAAATATGATTTTAATTCCGAAAATAACGTATCTCCAACCATATACAATTTTATAGGAGCAACAACAAATGATCTATCATCATTATACAAAGAAAAAACACCTTGTTCATATCGCCATGAACCGGAAAAATAACAAGACCTTTTGGTTCCCATATGAGGAAAATCTACCGTACAATTTGAACGAATCATTAAAGGAGAGCTTGTTGAATTACTAAAAATATCAAGCCGTACCGGCCCTTGTATATTTTGAAAAACAGGTGTTTTTTTTACAACGAAACTTCCATCTAAAAAGCGAATTGTTGATTTTAATGCATTGCCTATTTTTTTCATATTCCAAAAAAAATGAGCTTTTGCCAAAGACTTTGTATATGGCTCATATACTTGCATTTTACAGTCATCTATCGTTAATGATTGTAAAAAAATAGGAACTACGGCAGATTTACCTCCAGAAGAAAATCCTAGATGCTTCCTTACACAAAGACCATTGTCATTAAGAACTGTTTTTATATTCAAACCATCCATTTTTATGCGTAATGCAACAGTTCCATATAATAAAAAATCAAACCAATCAGAACCAATTGATAATTGTTTACACGTCCAGCTCAAATCATCCCCGATAGTCGGTTTAGTTA
>DAOVGZ010000060.1 GCA_030672115.1 bacterium
AAAACGTTTGTGTGCACGTTCGCTACGCATGAGAGAAGTTAGTAATTATGCTTTTTATGATGAAGCATTTTTAAAAACAATTAATTTTGATCCAAAAAATACGGTAGAAGTTTTAAATCCTGTTTCTAAAAATTGGTATCGACTTACGACATCATTGATTCCTCATCTTTTTAAAGGTGTTGCAAGCAATAGTTTTGATCATGAGGCTGTGCGATTTTTTGAATGGGGCAGAACTTGGAACCTTGTTGATAAAAAAGTTATAGAAAAAAAATCATTGGCAGGAATTATTTTTGAAAAAAAATCGACGCTAGATTTTTATGATGCAAAAGCATTGTTAAATAGGTTGTTCGAATCTCGTTCTATGGCCGTTGTTTGGAAAAAACCAAATAAAAATCCTGAAGGTGGTTGGTTTAGTTCGTACCAGACAGCTGAACTTTTTCATGAAAAAAAATCGATCGGTTTTGCAGGAATGGTTGATGCTTCTTTTTTTGCGAATGTTAGTGAAGGATCAGCATTTATTTTTGAATTGAGCGGCGATGCTTTTGTTGAGTACAAGCCTGCTTTAAAAATGTATAAACCAACAAGTAAATATCCAGGTGTGCACAGAGACATAAGTATGTTTGTGCCAATTGCTGTTACAGTTGATGAAGTTGCTGCTGCAATTTCTTTTGTAGATACACGTGTGCATGAAGTAAATCTTGTTGATTCGTTCCAAAAAGATGAATGGAAAAATAAAAAATCATTAACTATGAGCTTTATTATTCAAGATGAAAATCAAACATTAACAAATGATCAGGCTGATACTATTTTTGAAGCTATTTCTAAAAAAGTTGTGAAATTAGGAGCGACAATTCGATGAAAAAGCAGAATTTATATTTTTTAGTTATGATGTTTATCTATTCTATCGATAGATTTACCAAAGGCGTCATGTTTGGAGCGGGCAATAGGGAAATAAGAATAAGCTCCTTTTTATCTCTTAAAACGCATTTGAACCGTGGTGTTTCTTGGGGTATGTTTCATTCTGAAGGAACTATTCCTTTTATTTTAGTTACACTTTTGACCATTGCTATTATTATTCCGTTAGTATTACACGCTGTAAAACAAAGACGTTTGGGTCGTTCTGTGTGGGGAGAAACTCTAGCCCTTATTGGAGCGCTTTCTAATTTAGTAGATCGTTTTATGTATGGTGGAGTTGTAGATTTTATTTCCTTTTCTTATGCCGGTTGGTCGTTTCCTATTTTTAACATTGCAGATGTTTGCATTGTTTTTGGTGTATTACTTATTTTTTTAGGTTTATATAAAGAAAGCTGAGTAATTGTATGTGGTCCAAAAACATTTTTGTACCTATGGCAACGTTAGGACCTATTGGATATTTTCCTGCTAGTGGAACAATAGTTTCATTTATTGCGTTACTTTTTATTTATTTTTTTTCTTCTATTGGAATTACCCAAACAACATATGTATTGATTACTTTTTTTCTTGCTGCTTTGGGCTTTTATGTTATTGGAAAATCGATTGATCATTTTCGATTGTGTAATCCATCAGAAATTGTTTTTGATGAGGTTATTGGTTGCTTTGTTACATTTTGTTACGTGCCGCTTTCCTTGCCGGTTTTGGGTATTGGATTTGTGGCATTTCGTTTCTTTGATATTGTTAAGCCTTTTGGTATAAAAAAATGCAATCTTTTGTATGGTTCATTGGGTATTGTTATGGATGATATTTTTGCAGGACTTTTTGCAAATATTGTTATTCAGATTGCGTTGCATTTTTTATAAGTTATGAAACTAAAAAATATCTACAATTTTATTAGAAGAATTTTTTGTTTTGGGTATAAAAAAATTATATATTTTATTTATCCTCCTTTGTGCGCTCATTGCAAAAAATTTATAAAAACAAAAACTATTTTTTGTTCTCATTGTCAGTCACATATACATTCGGTTGTTTCTACAACGCTAGAGATAACCAAAACAAAAAAAATAAAAGTTTTTGCCGCTTCTTCTTACAAAGATCCTTTACGGTCTTTAATTTTAGCAAAAAAATATTCTGATATTGTTGCAAGTCGACAGTTGGGTCATCTTATTTGGGATATGACATATATAAAAAATATAGATTTTGATGTTATTGTTCCTATTGCTCTTCATTGGACTCGTTTTTCTAAGCGTGGTTTTAATCAGGCTCATCAAATGGCAAATATTATTGCACAAAAAAGTGGGAAACCGGTTGTTCAATTACTCAAAAGAATAAAAAAAACAAAATATCAATCACAATTGCAAAGAAATATGCGAGCTGAAAATGTAAAAAATGCGATGAAGCTTGTTGATAAAGATTTACAAAAATATAAAAATAAAACGATTTTGCTTGTCGACGATCTTTTGACAACAGGAGCGACGGTAACTGTTGCGGCAAGAGAGCTTTACAAGCTTAATCCTGCAAAGATTGTTTTAGCTGTTGCGTGTCGAGTTGTATAACTATTTTTTTGGTGAAATGATCCTTTAAATAGTCCTTTTGGAAGGTTGGCAAATAGTATATTCTTTGGTACTATGCCAAGTAAGTTTTGCTTGTGTTTAATGTTTATACAAATAAGGAAGAGAAGATTTTTTATGAAGAAAAATATTGTTTCTAAAAAGTGCTTTTATCTTGTTATGACAATTTCACCATTATTGCTTTTGTCTGGCTGTGGTCCGATCAATTGGATTAAAGATAAAATGGGTGGTTGTGGTTGTTCTTCAAAATCTCACGGTAGTTGCGGCGATATGAAGCACGGAGAGAAGAACCATGGCGATTGCTGTATGATGACAAATATTGAAGTGCCAGGTGGAGATTGGGTTGTTAAAGTTGGTGATAAAGTTGTTGTTTCGGGTGAAAAATTCCAACAAGAATTTGATATGTTGCTTGAAGAAAAACCACAACTTAAATCTATGTTGCCTTTAATGCCAAACTTAGAAAAAGATTTTGCAAAAGGTCTTGGTAATCAAGAAGTTATAACTAAGTTTATTGCCGATAAAGGGTTGGACAAAAAACCTGAATATATACAAAAAAAAGCACGCATGGAACGCGCTGTTATGCAAATGATAAATACAGAATTTTTTGCAGAATCGTTTAAAACAAAATCATTGAGCGAAAAAGACGTAAAAAAATTCTACGAAGACAATAAAGATTCTATTCAAGGTATTTTAATTTCTCGTGGCGGTGTTGATACCGTTGGTGTTTCGTTTGATAAAAAAGTTAAAGCAGAAGAGTTTTTGAAAAAAGCACAAGCAGCTGGCGCAAAAGTAGATTTAGAAAAAATGGCAAAAGATGCAGGCAAAAAAGCTCGTGATTTTAAATTAATTAACAATCAAAACTATGCAGTTGATCCTGTTGTTCGAACAAAAGTAATGGCTCTTAAAAAATTCCCAATTGTTGACCTTGTTTCTGTTGGAGATAAAAAGTTTTGGGTTGTTCATGCAAAAGCAAAAACAGAAACAAAATATCGTCCATTTGAAGAAGTTAAAGATGGCATAAGAAATGTTGCTGAACAAACAGAAAAAGGAAAACAACTTCAAGGCGAACTTGATACCTTAAGCAAAAAATATAAAGTTACGATTAATGATAAGTTTTTTGAAAAACAAGCAGTAAAGCAATCAGGCCCTGCAGAACCTTCAATGGCTGAAATCATGGATCAATTACCGCAAAGCCAAGCTAAATAAAAAAGACAAAATAACATAAAAAAAGGGGAATTTAGTTAACTAAGTTCCCCTTTTTATTTTTTACAAAAGGTATAATCATGAAAAAAAGTGTAGTGTTTTTTTCTTTGTTTTCATTTTTTTACGCATCAGCAGCTCCATTTGTTATCGATACAATAGAAGCTGTTGTTTTTGGTCACGAAGAAACTGTTCTTGTGACTAAATTAGATGTAGAACGACCAACTCTGGATGGAGTTTTTAGATCTTTAGATGATGTGCTTATGGAAAAGTTAATGCTTTTAGAAGCAAAAAAATATAAAATTTTACCTGATGAAAATACGATTAACAGTTACTTAGAAACAGTGCAACGAGAAAACAATTTATCGCAAAATGATTTAAATGTAATGTTTAGCAGTGCTGGTTACACCATTGAAGAAGGTCGCGCACAATTAGGAATTATGTTTTCCATCAATTCTTTAATGGATTTTAAAGTTAGATCTCGTTTGATAGTGATGGAAAAAGACGTGCAAGCACATTATGATGCAAATCCGGTTTATCAAGAAGCGTCATATGAATTACGGCATTTAGTTGTTCCATTTGATGAAAAAATAAGTCGCAAAAAACAAAAAAACAAAATAGAACGCAAAGTAAAAACAGGAATTGCTATCCCTGATAAACTTTGGAGTTCATCTTTTTGGGTTGATGAAGCTGATATCGCAGCCGATAAACAGTTTATTATAAGCATGCAACCAAAAACAATTTCATTTGCTCGCGAGGTTGATCAAGGTTTTGAGCTTTTTGAACTTCTTGATTCAAAAAAAAGAGAACTTGTTTCTTTTGAAAATAGATATCAAGAAATTTCAAATATTTTACGTAAGCCTCTTTATGAAAAATTATTTAATGAATTTCAAAAAGAGTTGATTAACTCAAGTTCCATAGTTCGATTATAAGTTTATTTTTTCAACAGGAAGGACCGATATGAAAAAAACATTTTTAGGAATTTTATTTGTAGGTTTACTGGCAAGTTCCGCTTGCAAAGTAGAAGCGAAAGTATGTTCTTGTTTGCCGGTTTCAAAAACAACGGCAGCTGTAGGTGCAGCAGGAGTTGGTTGTTTAGGAGGTAGAATGGTTTATGCTTTATCAACTGTTTTTGAACGACGTTTTTTGAAAAAAATTAAATTTAGAGAAGTTATTAAAAAATTTGAAAAAGAATCGACTGAAAATTTTTCTGATCGATTGTTAGATTTGAAAGATATGCAGTATTCTTTTATGCCAAAAATAAAAATACAAGCTAACGCTAATGTTTTAAAGAATAAATTGGCATTGTTTTTTATGGGTACAGCAGCGATAACTTCTGGTTATATTGGTTGGAAGTTTTTTTCTCGCTGGACCGCTAATGGTTATGTAAAACGATGTGCAAGTATTGTCAATGGTAATTGCTGTGAGCCAGCGTTGTTAAACGTTGTAAAATTAAATATAGGCAAGCCAGAACAGGTAGTAGATTTTGTTCTGGATGTTTTTAATGTTTATAGTAACGAGTTGGCAATATCGGTTTTTGCTTTAGACAAATTAACTGAAGATATTTTTTTAGCACGTGATTATTTAGAGGCTGCAGAAAGAACATTAAGTAAAAAAGAAATTGAAAGATTACTTGTTCTAGAAGAAACTATTAATTCAGTTTTGATGACAATAAAAAATGCGAAAAAAATTATTAAAAATCGCGATGAATATAAAGAGCAATCTTGTGAAGAATTACAAAAGCGGCGAGATGAAACAGAACGAAAAAAATATAAAGCAATAAAAACTGCGGGATATTTAATTGCCTTGAGTAGATAGTTTGGTCATTAAAGATAGTTAAAAAAATAAGGCGGTACACATTTTTGTGTGCCGCCTTATTTAGAGAGTTGATTAATTCAAGTTCCATAGTTCGATTATAAGTTTATTTTTTCAACAGGAAGGACCGATATGAAAAAAACATTTTTAGGGATTTTATTTGTAGGTTTACTGGCAAGTTCCGCTTGCAAAGTAGAAGCAAAAGTATGTTCTTGTTTGCCGATTTCAAATGCAACAGCAGTTGTAGGTGCAGCAGGAGTTGGTTATTTTGGAGGTAGAATGGCTTATGCTTTATCTTTTAAATTAATTAAAAATAAATTAACCAAAAATTATTTTAAATCTGTTAAGAGTCATTTTAAATTTGTTAAAAATCATTTTGAATCTGCTAAAGAGTATGGTTTTTTGGATACAATGGAAATTAAGGAACAAATAAAAGCACAAGCAAAAGAACTTTTCAATCAACGAGATAATCGCTCTCGAGGACCTGGGATTCTGCGAGAAAGGCAAGGGCGGGAAATTCGTGGAGGACGGGAACATCACCCGTGACGGGCAGATGCCGACCAACACCACGGGAGGGCTCAAGTCCATCGGGCATCCCGTGGGAGCAACAGGCATAAGGCAGATAGCTGATT
>DAOVGZ010000003.1 GCA_030672115.1 bacterium
TCTTTAACTACTGGAGTTTCTTTAACTACTGGAGTTTCTTTAACTACTGGAGCTTGAATCTTTTTATCTTCTTGAGCCTTTTTAACTTCTTTATTTTTTTTTATTTTTTCTAAATTATTAATTAAACTTCTTTTTTTAGCATTCTTCTCAGCAGAAGCAAAAGAATCTACAGCACTAATAGAAAGTATCAAAAAGGAAGCAAATAAAACTTTATAATTCATAAAAAACCCATCAAATTTTGTATCTAATTAAATTATTGTTTTCATATTCATAAAAAATCACTATTTTCTAAATATTATTCCTCCTGTAAAACCACTACGCTGACTCTTGTTGGCATAAAACATAACTTATAAAACAATTATAATTTCACATACAGCAAAGTCAAACCGTAAAACCTCCCATCAAACTCTACAAATCCTTACCCTGTTGACTTCTTTGGGCCTCATGGCACTCTGAAATTAAGAAGAAATAATATTAAAAAATATAAATGGAGTTTATATGAAACGAATATTTCTATCTACAAGCGCTATTGCATTTTTCTTACTTTTCAGTCTTCCGATACTTTTATTAAAACCCCTATTTGGCATTTTTGCGAATAACTACCTTCAATCAAAAAAAGCACCTATAAAACATGTTATCTTTGACTTAGGCGATGTATTGATTGCAAGTAATAAAGCTAAAGCATTCATGCATATTGGACCATTGAGTATTTTAAAATACCTTTTAACTCTGCATAATCCTGCAAAAATAATGGATAAAGCTTTTGAAGTCATTCATCAAATAAAGCCTCTAGATAAAGATAAACGAGCAGCAACAACTTCATACGGCAATGGCATTTTTCCACAACTGTGTACCGATTGGCTTGCTGGCACCATAACATGCCAAGACACTTTAACAACAATACATACCTTCATAGACAATAATCCCAATCTATTTAACAATAGCGCAGAACGTATGCTCGTAAAAAAAACAGTAACATTTATGTTTACACCAGAAATGCTCGCAAAAACACAGCATCCAGTAAAAGCAGGTATAGAATTTGTAAAAGAATGCAAAAAGCGTGGCTTGAATGTCTTTATTTTATCTAATTTTGATACAGAATCGTTCGAGATCATCAAAAAACAAAACCCCCTGCTCTTTGGTCTATTTAAAGAAGAAAACATCTTTGTATCAGGATATTTTGGCACAGTAAAACCAAGAAATGATTTTTATGAGATTTTCTTACAAGAATCAGGCATTTCTGCCGAGAACTGTGTCTTTTTTGATGATCAACAAGCAAACATTGATACCGCGCAAAAACTTGGAATTCATGCAGTTTTATGCCCCGTAAAAAGCTCTTTAAAATCTAAACCTAATATTGACCATCTAAAAAAACAACTTGATACGCTTATAGCTCAACATAATACTTCTGCAATAATTCAAGATACTCAAAAAGCTTAAATTTATATTTTAGAACATAAAAAAGATCCGCGATGTAAAATCGCGGATCTTTTTTTATATTTTAAAGAAAAGTAACAGTTAAATGTCACACTCATTTTTATCATCAGGTAATTCATTATTACATAAAAATTCTGGTTTTATATTTTCACTAAATAAAATTTTCAATTCATCTTTTTGCTCATTTTGATCAGTAACATTATTTATTCCAAATAACTTCTGCAAAAAACCTGGATTGTTGTTAATTTCTTCTAGCTTTAAAAATATTCTTTCATTCTCTTTAAGCATCAATAAAGCAATATTCTTTTGACCACTTAAAAGAGCAAGTAATTTTTCATCATTATTTTCAAATCCATTTTTTATTTCTTCTCGTGTCAGACCAAGTTCTTCTTGCAGCTTAATTATTTCAGCATTATTTCCACTAACAATGACATTTATTTTTTCAAGCTCTTCATGAGTAATATCCTGACCTTGAATAATTTCATTCAATTTCATTCTATTTCCCAAAATAAGAAAAACAACAACACCCATACATACTGGTGTAGATGCAGCAACAGCCAAACCTATTTTACTGACAAAATAGCAACCGCCTGCCACAGTCATAGAATATGCCTTAAATTTATCTGGATTTTCTAAATATTTTTGCCATAATGCCTTTGGCATAGAAAGAAAAATTGATTCCTCTGAATCAATATCCAGTCTTTCACGTACTATTTCTCTGGCGCCATTTACTATTTTTCCCCCATAAGATAGGGGCTTTTTAAATTTTTCTTTAAACTCAGGTAAAACACTGTTTTTAAAATTTAATAAAAATGTTTTATTTTTTAGCAAACTAATTATTTTATTTTTAACTGGTCCCATACCATGGGCTTGCGCACTAAGTAAGGCGACACACAGTATTACAGAAAATAATTTTGTTAATTTCATTGTTAGTTTCATAGAAACCTCCATTAAAAATCACTTATAACCAGTAATTTTCATATTTTTCTCGCTCTTGTTGAATTTCAACACCTTTATTAAAAAAAGCTTAAAAAACAAACTCTTTATATTAAAATAATACCATATACACGCTCTTTCGCAACAGCCCTTATTCTATTTGTAAATAAAACGACTAAATAGAGCTTTTCAGCCTCAAAACAGCCCAATAACTCTTCCTGGAAGTCTTTTTAGGAAAAGCTGTGCTGATTTTAACCTCTAAGCCATTTTTATGCCCAAAGACCTAACAATGACAGGAACAAAAGCCAAACATGCCAAAACAAGCAACAACAAGACGTTTAAAAGTGAAAAAAGATCATTCAATGAGCTTAAATGTGCCAATTGCCTACCTGCAACGGCGTAAATCAGGGTTCCTGGTGCAATTCCAATAGCTGTTGTCCAAAAAAACGTAAAAAAACTTATTTTTGTTAATCCAGCAAAAATATTGATCAACATTGTTGGCGTAACAGGCAACAACTGTAATACAAGCAAATAATGCGCTCCATATTGCTCAATAGCATTATTAAAAGCCCTCAATTTTTTGCTATACCGTTTTTGGACATATTCTCCTAAAAAATATCGATATATTAAAAAAGAAAGAATAGAACCAACCGTTGCTCCCGTTATTGCATACAATGCACCAGGCAGAGCACCAAAAAAATATCCTGCCGAAACCGTCAAAAGAATCGTAACAGGAATATTTAATGCCGCAGCAATAACAAAAAAAATAATAAAACTAAAAACCGCAAAATAGTAGCTACCATCAACTAATTGTTCAAAATACAATCTATTGCTTTGAACCCACGCAAGCGTTAAACCATTTTTTTTAATCATGACATATACCACAATGGCAATTAAAAATAAAATCACCCCTGCAAAACGTTTTGTGTACTTCATGCAACCCTTTTTTTATGACGAATAAATCGTACAACAAGAGGAATAATAGAAAGAACAAATAAAAGCGTTATTGCCACAATAACATTAAAAGAGAGTACATCTTGCACCGATCGAAGTGTTGAAAGTTGTCGACCAGCAAAAGCATATACTAAAGAACCAGGAATCATTCCAAGTGATGTTGTCCAAATAAACGTTTTTAATGAAACATCAGCAAGGCCAGCAAGTACCGTTGCTACAAATGGTGGAAAAACAATAATAAGGCGAATAGAAAGAAGATACATATACCCATAAGACTCAAACTCTTTTACAAAGTTTTTTAGTCGTTTGCCATAAGATTCTTTTATGTCTCCTTTAATTGAAAAAAATCGAACCAGTAAAAAAAGAATTACAGAACCAATAGTTGCACCAATATTTGCAAACAATGCCCCTTTGATAGATCCAAACAAAAATCCTCCAGCAATCGTCATGACACCTGCAACAGGAAGTGACAATGCCATAATAACTGAATATAAAATCAAATATAAAAAAACAGAAATAATATAATTGTGCTTAACAAATGACAATAATATTTCCGCCTTTTTGCCCAAAGCTTCAAGTGAAAAATAATTTTCAATATTTAACTGAGAAAACGCAATCATAATTCCAACAAAAAAAAGAACTATGACCAAACGTTTTAAACCTTTTTTTTTCATAATGTCCTTTATCTAAAAAGCTTTTTATACAGTTTTACAAAAAAATTATTTTGCAAAGCTTCAAGTCGTGCCATTTTGGCAGCTTTCCATACAATATCTGAATAAGATGGATATGCATGCATCATTGCGCCAATTTTTGAAAGTTTTATGCCAAGATATTTTATTACGTGCAGTTCATGCAATAACTCTCCAGCGCGTTGTCCCAAAATATGAATTCCTAGCAAGCGACCTTTTTTATCACAAATAAGTTTGGCAAGTCCATGTGTTGTTTCATCAATAACACCACGATCAACATCACCATATTTTACTTTATAAACTTTTAAACCTGATCCATATTTTTCTCTTGCATCTTTTTCTGTTAATCCTGCTGATGCTAACTCTGGAGCCGTAAATGTTATCCATAAAACATGTGTATAATCTATTTTTTGTTTAAAGATTGGAATAAAAGCATTACGCGTTGCGACAATAGCCTGATGCCATGCAACATGACTAAATTGATATGAACCAATAACATCACCACAAGCATAAATATTTGAAGCCGAAGTACGCAGTTTTTTATTAACCTTTATCGCATTTTTTTCTATTTTTACACCCGCTTTTTGCAAATCAAGATCATCAATATTTGGTTTTCGTCCCGTTGCTACCAATAATCTTTGTGCATGCACTGCAAATGTCATATTAATTTCATCAACCGAAACTGGCTCACATGTAACTTTTACACCGCTAGCAGCCTGCTTTTCAACTTTTAATGCTCGTGTACTTGTTTTAATGGTAATACCATCTTGTTGTAATTTTTTTTGTAAAAGAAGTGCAACTTCTTCATCTTCTTTTGGCAAAATTCGTTCATTCATTTCTAAAATCGTCACCTGAACTCCACAACGATGTAATGCACTTGCCATTTCAACACCGATTGGCCCACCACCTAAAATCACAATTGATTCTGGCAATATATGTAATTCAAAAAGTGTTTTGTTCGTTAAAAAATCAACATTTTTAATTCCTTCTATCGGTGGAATAAATGAAGAAGAACCTGTTGCTATAATAATTTTTTTTGCGGAAACTTTTTTACCATTAACCATAAAATGGTGTTTGTCTGTAAATTTCGGGTCACCAAAAATTATTTCTACTCCATGTTTTTGCAAAACATCAGGAGTATGAGTTTGATAAACCTGTGTAACTTTGTCCCGAACAAAATTCATAACAAAAGAAGTATCAACTTTTTGCTCATTCTCTTTATAAAAATTAAGTTCTTGTGCCTTTTTATTGTTATAAATAATATCAGCAGCTTTAATGAGAGCTTTACTTGGCACACACCCACTCCATGTACATTCACCACCTAATTTTTCTTTTTCTATTATCGCAACTTTTTTGCCCAGGCCTATAGCCATTTTTGCTGCAGTTAGTCCTGCAGAACCTCCACCTAAAACAATAAGATCGTATGTATAGCTTGCCATTATATTTGTGCTCCCTTTTTTTATTTTCATAACAGACTAAAAAATATTAATATTCTAAAGATAAAAAAATTGTATAACTAATTCCTAATTACTTTAAACAAAAAAAAGGAAAACAATGATAGAAAACCATGTTCGTCCAAAAGCTCAACCGTTTTTTAATAAAATTGGAGCACTTTTAATTCCTTACAATATTACTCCTAACATGATTACACTTGCAGCATTTATTTCAGGAATCTTTGCCGGTGTTATGGTTGCATCTGACAATATGAAAATTGCAATTCTATTTCTGTCTTTGTCAGGTTTTTTTGATATTTTAGACGGAACAGTAGCACGCCTTGGCAATCGAACTCAAAAAATTGGTGCGTATGTTGACCTTATTTCTGATCGCCTTGTTGAATGTTTTATTATTCTTGGGTTTGCATTTAGTTATCCCCAACACTCGCTTGCATATATTATTTTTTTAATTGCAGTACTTATGCATTTTTCTACCTTTGCCGTTGCAGGCGCATTGTTTCCAAATGCAGGAAAAAAAAGCATGCATTACGATAAAAGTATTGTTGAACGAACAGAGGCATTCTTCTTTTTCTTTTTTATGATGCTTTTTCCTATGTATATCTTTGAAGCTCTTACAATTTTAAACACCCTTATTATTGCAGCTGCTGTTACACGTTTTGCTCGCGTATGGAACTATGCAAAACTTTATACTTAATTTCTTCTATGGAACTTGTTACGATATTATTATTACAATTTTATTAATGATTTTGATTATAAAATGAAACAAAACGAAAAAAACCGATTTAATCAATACAAAAAATATATTTAATTAAAAATAAAATTGAAAACATATTATGGAAAAATTAATATTAAAAAGAGAAAAACTACTTTCTACTCTTGATAGAATAGAAGAATCTCTTTTAAACATAAAAAACATAGAAATAATAACTAAAAGCCAAGACTACTTTGACAAAGAAAATCTTTATCGAACATTTCGAGACTCTTTAATTCAACGATTCGAATTTTCTTCAGATCTTTTTTGGAAATACCTCAAACTTTTTTTAGCTGATGAATTAAATCAAAATATTGAATTCAATGCCCCAAAAGGAGTCATTCGACAAGCTTGCAAAGCAAAAATGCTAACAGAAGAAGATACTAGTCAGATTCTTGATATGATTAAAGACAGAAATATGTCCTCACATATTTATAAAGAAGAAATAGCAGATCAAATTGCTTTAGAAATTGCTAAATATCATGCAATCATGAAAAAATACACCCAAAAGCTTGTACCTACTGACATCTAAACTTTCTTAACAATCAGACTATGCACTTCTTGCTTTTTTTGACCAACGAATAAAAATTGGCAACAGTGAAATAATAAACAAAACAAATAATGCGATAAAAAATTGAGCTGAAAACACTTCCGTTATACTTTCTATTGTCATCAATTTTTTTCCTGCCAAAGCAAATAAAAATGTTCCAGGGATAAGGCCGATAGATGTTGTCCATATATGTGTCCATAAAGAGATATTTGCAAGTCCACCCAAAATATTAGAAACAAACAACGGAATTACCATAAAAAAATGAACACCTAACAAATAATTGTATCCATATTTTTTAAACTCTTTATTGAACGATTTAAGCTGTATTTTATAACGATCATGTAATACTGTCCCAAAAAAATTCCGAATTAACAAAAATGAAACTGTCGAACCAATAGTAGCTCCTAGATTGGCTAAAATCGCTCCCCGAAATGTTCCAAAGAAAAAACCACCAACTAATGTCATAACCATGGTAACAGGTAATGAAACAGCCGTAGTTGCTATAAAAGCACCAAGATAACCGACAACAAAAGTCCAATAATTTTTATCAATAATTGCTTGAAGCCATTTTCTATTATCTTTTATGCTTTTGAGCGTAATATAACTCCCAATACCGGAGTACCGAATAATTAAAATTAAAAAAATTAAAATAGCACCAATTATTATTCTTTTTTTATAAGCTCTTTTCACAAATACTTCCTCCCCATAATTCTCTTGATAATCAATGGAATTATCATTACTGCAATAAGCAGTGCAAATATCATCAAAATGTTAGTAGAAAAAATATCATTCATAGATTTAATAGAAGCGAACTTGTTGCCTGCCAACGTATAAATAAACGCGATAGGCAAAAATCCAACAGCAGTTGTCCATACAACAGTTCTGACGCGCAATCCTGAAAGTGCAGCAAGAATATTAATGATTGCATACGGCACAACGGTAGAAAAATGCAAAATTAAAACATAAAAAATACCATACTCTTTAGTATTACGTTTAAATGTTTCTAAATGCTTTCCGTATTTACTATGCACAACTTCATTTATATTTTTTCGTAACAATAAAAATGCGAGCGTTGCACCAACAGTTGCACTTGCTAAAGAAACAAAAAAGCCGGGAATCATTCCAAATAAAAATCCACTCAATAAGGTCAAAGGACCTGTTACAGGAAGTGAAAATGTAATAACTGAAATAAAAAGAATGGAGTATAAAAAAAGAGATAGAGCATAATACTTTTGAACAAACTGCAACAAATCAAAACTATGCTTTTGCAACAATGCTAAACTAAAAAAACGAGCTCCATCAAAAAAATAAAAAAGAATAATTACAACCAAAAAGAAAACAAGGGCCGCTGCCCCAATGATATGACCTTTTCTCACAACTACCCCTAGCCCTTTTGACGTCGCATGTTCTTTTGTCCCTTGTTCTATGCTACGCCATCATCACAACAATAAGCAATAAAAAATCCGCGCCCCCTTTTTAGAACCGCGGATCAAAAAATTAATAAAGCAAAACCATTATTGCACTTTTAGACTAAACAAGTCAGAATAAACAACCATTTTTTAATTATTGAACCAAATATAGCTCTAAAAAAATCAGCGGCCCTTTTTTGCAGACCGCTGACATAAAATGTTAGATCTCTTCAAAAGTAACATTGCCGAAATGTAATTTATTATTATTCTCAAAATTAGTGCGCAAATACTGTGTAACCTTAGTATTACCTTTATGCAAAACCTTCGCATTCATAGAATTTATAGTATTTCCTTGTTCTACACTTTTACCAACTTGCTCAATTTTCCCTATAATATCCGCTTGACCAGAATGAAGTGCATTCATTTTTTTAAGCATTTCTTGTGCTTTTTTATTACCTTTTTCAAAACCAGCATTTACAACTCTGGTTAGATCCAAGACATTTTTATCAACCATTGAAATGCCTTCAGCCAAAGAAATATGAGCATTATCAATTTTTTCATTTAAACATTTAAAGTTATTACTAACTTTATCAAAATTTCCATTTATATTTACTTGTAATTTCATTACTTTATCATTTGTATTTTTAGTTGTTTTTTCAATCTCATCTACCTGTGAAAAAATCTTTTTAAACTTCGGCATTAACATAACGCCAACACCTAAACCACCTCCAAACAGACACTGAAATAGTCCAACATGAGGAACACCACAAACACGTCTCACTTTTTTAGAAACCAGCTTTCCAAATAACAATGTACCTACAAAACCCAAACCAAAGCCCGTTGATGCTTTTACTTTATTTGTCCAAACGTTTTTTTTAATAAAATTGCCAAGCATTCCAAAATAACTACTGTTTGCTTTTTCTTCACTCGCTGCAACCGTGCCGCAACTAAAAAAAATTATTGCGCACAAACATAAAGTAGTTGACGTTGTTTTTTTTAATTTCACAATTTCCCCTTGTCAAAATATTTATTTTCTAGAACACTAATAGTTTACAAAAAGGTAACAACAAAAAAGCATCTCAACAAGAACAAATTAGTAACTAAAGGAAAAACTATAAAAAACGAACAAAAAAAATACACCTATCTTATCTTTGATATGGTTGGTGTTTTGTTTCATATCAACACCTTACGGCTTGTAGCAAAGGTTGGTTTTGTAAAAACATTTTTATATATTTTATCTAACCTGAAAAATCCTGTAAAAAGATATTTACAAATTCTTGAAACCATTGCCCTCTCAGAAAAATCACCGAATAAAAATATGTATTACAAAGGTTATTTGCAACCTCATTGCGTAGAACAATGTTCGTTAGGTTTTACAACTGCTGATCAAACATCTAATGAAATTAAAAAAAACATTAATGCTTTGGATAAAAAAAGTTTTTTTGCCAGTCAATCAGAAAAAATATTAATGCTGCACATAACAGACGTTCTTTTTGATCCTGATCATATTGTTGCTCATGCAAAACCGAATAAAAAACTTATTAAATTAATAGAAAAATGTGCCAAACAAAAAACAAAAAAAGTTTTTTTGTTAACAAACATTGATCATAAAACATTTGCGTTAGCAATAAAAAAACATCCAACATTATTTACGTTATTTGATGGAATTGTTGCATCATGCGACGTTCATATGATCAAACCGAACAAAAAAATATTTCATCATATATTAGAAAAGTTTGATATTGCGCCACAGCAATCAATCTTTATTGATGATCAACAAGAAAATGTTGTTGCAGCGCAAGCAGTTGGCATAAAATCTTTTCAATACCGTTCTTTTTCTAAATTAAAACGTGAATTAAAAAAATTAAATATTTTATAATTTCATATCTTTCATCATAGCTATAAAAGCATCAACTTCTTGTGGCGTGTTATAAAACATGAAACTTGCACGAACAGAAGAAATAACACCTAATTTTTTTGCGAGTGGTTGCGCACAATGATGCCCTGCTCGCGTACATAAACCAAAATTACTCAGGTATGCAGAAACATCATGCGAATGGATGCCATCAACAACAAAAGTCACCAAGTGACCATTTTTTTTCAATTGCTCTACTGGCCCTAAAATTTTCACTCCTTCTAAAGAACTAAGCCCATCAATTGCCTGTGCTGTTAATTGTGCTTCGTACTTTTGGGCTTCTTCAAAATTTATTTTATCGTTGTAATAATCAATTGCTGCGCCAAGTCCAATCACTTGTGCAATTGCAGGTGTTCCTGATTCAAATTTGTATGGAGCTACTTGCCAACTTGCTTTGTCATAACCAACTTCAAAAACCATTCCACCACCATAATGAAAAGGAGGAGTTTCATCATGAAGTTCTTTTTTAATATACAAAACACCAACACCTGTTGGCGCTAACATTTTATGTCCAGAAAATGCTAAAAAGTCACAATCGAGTTTTTTTACATCTAATTTTTGATGCGGTGAAGACTGTGCAGCATCAACAACAATTTTTGCTCCAACTTTATGTGCTTCTTTCGCAATTTTTTCTACATCAACATGCGTTCCTAACACGTTTGATGCATGAGTAACTGCAACTAATTTTGTTTTATCGGTGATAAGCGTAGAAAGTTGCGACATATCAAGTGAACCATCTGGCAAAATCGGAATAAATTTAAGGCTTGCTCCATTTTGCCTAGCAACTTGCTGCCATGGTATTAAATTTGCATGATGTTCCATCTCTGTTACTAAAATTTCATCACCTGCCTTAATATGCTTACGCGCCCATGTTGCTGCAACAAAATTTAAACTTTCTGTTGTTCCGCGCGTAAAAATAATTTCACTTGTGTCTTGTGCACCAATAAAATCTGCTACTTTTTGACGAGCTTCTTCATACATACCAGTCGCTTGTTCACTAAAAGCATGAACACTACGGTGAATGTTAGAGTTAAAACGGGAATAAAATTCAGAAATTTTTTCTATAACCTGTATTGGTCTTTGACTGGTTGCACCACTATCAAAATAAATAAGTGGATGACCGTTAACTTTTTCTTGTAAGATTGGAAAATCATTTCTTAAATTTTTCATCCTAACTCCTGTAATTTTTGCTCTACCTTTTTAAAAAAATCTTGTTTTATTTTTGTATCACTAGATAACAAAAGAAACGCCTGCAATAATAACTGTTTTGCTTTTTTTTCTTTTATACCTCTTGAACACAAATAAAAAAATTGCTGTGGATCCACATGACCAACAGCACTTCCATGTGAGCATTGCACGTTTTTACTCAAAACTTCAAGAGCAGGAGATGAATCAACACGTGCATAACGACCTAAAACAATTGCTTTACTCTTTTGACACGCTTTAACATGCGATAAATTTTTTCCGACAAGAATAGTTCCTTGATGATTAAAATAAGAAGAATCTGCAAGTATAGATTTTAAAATAAGAGAACTTTGAGTTCCAGAAGCATTATGTTTTTGTTGTGTTACTAAAGAAATATTTTGTTTTTTATCTATCACGGAAATTCCGTTGATATTTGCCTGCGAACCTTTGCCATCACAACAACAAATGATTTTTTTTTCAACTAACGTTGTACACAAAAAAATATAATTCAAACAACTACCAGCCAAAAGAGAAAAAGAAATATCGGAAATTATTGTTGCATCATAAACCGTAAGCGTTGCATTTTTTTGGACGATGCAATGTATTTTTTTTGCACCACTATCTTCATATTTTTTTAAATTAATTATTTTTTTTTTCTGATAATTTTATATTGATGGTTACCATATCACTCATAGAGTTTCCTCTAAATCTAGAGCAATAAGTCGGTTAATTTCAACCGCATATTCCATTGGCAGTTCTTTAACAAATGCATCAATAAAACCATTTACAAGCAAAGCTCGTGCACGTTGAACACTCAATCCTCGCGATTGTAAATATAAAAGTTGTTTTTCATCAAGTGTACTTACAGAAGCTTCGTGACCAATATCTGCACTATTTTGTTGCACTTCTATTTTTGGCCTCGCATCTGCGCGAGAAAAATCATCTAACAATAAAGAATCGCACTGCACTTTTGCACGAACATTTTCTGCTCTCTTTGTAACTTTTAATAAACCGCGATACGTTGCACGTCCACCACACCTACAAATTGATTTAGAAATAATATGTGATGTTGTATCTGATGCTTTATGTATTATTTTTCCACCTGCATCTTGATGTTGACCGTTTCCTGCAATGGCAACAGAAATAATATTTCCTTTTGCACGCTTACCTTGTAACACAATGCACGGATATTTCATCGTTGCTTTTGATCCAAAGTTTCCATCTATCCATTCAACGATTGAATCTTCATGTGCAATAGCACGCTTGGTTACCAAGTTATATACATCAGAAGACCAATTTTGAATCGTTGTATAGCGCACTTTTGAACCCGGAAGTGCAAAAACTTCTACAACAGCACTATGCAGTGATGATTTTTGATATGTTGGCGCGCTACACCCTTCAACATAATGAACAGAACTTCCAGGTTGCGCGATAATAAGTGTTCGCTCAAACTGTCCCATACTTGGAGTATTCATTCTAAAATACGCCTGTAGTGGCAAATCAACATGCACTCCTTCAGGCACAAATAAAAAACTGCCGCCTGACCAGACAGCAGAATTTAATGCCGCAAATTTATTATCACCTGGTGCTACTAATTTTGAAAAATAGTTTTTAAAAACCGATTCATGTTCACGCAAACCGGTTGAAGTATCAACAAAAATAACACCTTTTTTTTGCCATTCATCTTTTAAATTTTTATAAACCATTTCAGATTCATACTGCGCGCCAACACCAGCAAGAAATTTTCTTTCTGCTTGTGGCACACCTAAATCTTGAAAAGTTTTTTTTATTTTTTCCGGAACATCTTCCCAGGAGTCCCATTGCTTTTGCGCAGGTTTTATGTAGAACTGTAAATCATTATGATTTAAACAAGAAAGATCAACACCCCACTTTGGCAATGGCATTCGTTCAAAAAGCTCTAAACCTTTAAGACGAAAATCAGTCATCCATCCTGGTTCATTTTTTTGATCAGAAATATTTTTTACAATTTTTTTATTAAGACCAATCATTATTTTGCAAAACCACCTTGCTCAATTTTTTGTGCAAGTTCAATTCCACCAGAACGAACAATTGTACCATCATCAAAAAGATGAACATAATCAGGCTGCAATTGCTGAAAAACATTTTGATAATGCGTAATAATAACAAACGAACTTTTTTTATTTTCTTTTTTAAACTGAACCAGCGCACGCACAATAAGCTTCCGAGCATCAATATCCAAACCGGAATCAAGCTCATCAAGAATTACTATTTTTGGTTTAAAAAGTAAAAGTTGCAAAACTTCTAATCGTTTTTTTTCTCCGCCAGAAAAACCTTCATGCACATCTCTAAAAGCAAATGAACGGTCAATATCAAGAAAATCCATATGCGTGTACAATAATTTTCGAAATACATCAACATCAATAGTGGTTTTTAGCAAGGCATTGTAAGCCTCTTTTAAAAAAGAAAAAACAGAAAGACCTGGAATTACACACGGATGCTGAAATGTTAAAAAAAGACCCAACCGAGCACGCTCGTCAGGTCTTGTATTTGTTATGTCTTTACCTTCAAAAAAAATTGTTCCACCCTCAACAGTGCACATAGAATCACCAATTAATGCATGCGCCAAAGTACTTTTACCAGAACCATTTTGACCCATAACAATATGGACCGTTCCCGGTTTAACCAAAAGTGAACAATTTTTTACAATCTGTTTTTTTTGTACCGAAACAGAAAAATTATTTATTTGAAGCATAGTTTTTTTATATTTTTCTTTAAAAATATTTCTTAATTTTTTCTTTTTTGGTTTCTTGATGGCAACTTTTTTTTACTATCTATTTTTTTTGAAACATTATTCATTAACTTTTCTTTATTTTTTTTCTCTTTTTCATGAAGATTTTTGCAAGAATTCAATAATAAATTTTTCTTATATTTACAACGACCGACTTCTATATTAAACAAGTTAAAAAATTCTTTACAAAAAAAGACGTTAAAGCAACCAAGTGAAAATAAATTCCAAAATAAACACCTGTTAGATTGAGGCCTGTTATTATTTCTTTTAAAATCAAGATCCGCATCTACAGCTGCAAAAATAAAAATTATAAAACCACTTAAAAATAAGGAACCAGCCAATTTCACTCTATCAACGATTACTTTTTTATCATATTTTTTTGCATTCTTACTATTTTCACAACAAAACTTACTCTTTTTATCTTTCGGTTTAGCTTCCAAAACTCCAGCAAAAGAAATTATGCATAAACCTGTCAACAAAATCGAATTACAATTTAACATGGAAATGTCCATCGTTGTAAAACTTTAAAAAATATTTTTTCTTATTATTTAGCGTAACAAACCTTTATCTAAGGTCAATAGCTATGTTTTTAAAAAATAATGACACGACTAAATTCGTGCAAAGAAATGGTTCCATTTTTTAGTTTTGCAATACCATCATCAAGTAATGTTTGCATTCCATCACTGCGAGCCTGGGAGTAAATAGCATCAAAAATCGGTCTATGAACAATTAAAGAACGCAAATCACTGGTCATAATAAGTAATTCAAAAATACCAACCCGACCTTTGTATCCTAAATTAAAACAATGCTCACAACCTTTTCCGATATAAATTTTATCAATATCTGCACCAACATTTTTGAGCAGTTTTTTTTCTTGTTCATTTGGTTTAATCGCAATTTTACAATAATTACAAATTTTACGTGCTAACCTCTGAGCAAGAACACCCGCAACAGCTGCATTAATTAAAAATGGCTCAACACCCATATCCATCAAACGCATAATTGCACCCGGAGCATCATTGGTATGCAACGTGCTAAAAACAGCATGCCCTGTCAATGCAGCTTCAATTGCTGTTTGAGCTGTCTCTTTATCTCTGATCTCCCCAATCATTGCAACATCAGGATCTTGACGTAAAATAGAACGCATACCTTTGGCAAAGGTAAATCCTGCATCGGGGTGAATTTGTCCTTGCGTAATACCATCAAGATTATATTCAACAGGATCTTCTAGAGTAATAATATTTTTTTCTGACGTATTTAATTTTGAAAGAACTGCATACAATGTTGTTGTTTTTCCCGAACCGGTCGGACCTGTCACTAAAAAAAATCCACTTGGACGATGTACTAAACTTTCAAAAGTTTTGAGCATGTTTTTTTCAAAACCAAGGCGCTCTAAATTAATCATATTTTTAGTACGATCTAAAATTCTAACAACAACCTTTTGTCCATAAATTGAAGGGAATGTCGATACCCGAAGATCAACTTCATTTTCGTTAACTGTCATTCTAAATTTTCCATCTTGTGGAACTCTTTTTTCTGCAATATTGATATTAGAAAGAACTTTAAGACGAGAAATGACCTGAACCATCAAAGATGATGGTATCAGGTCTTTATCATACAAAACACCGTCCATACGGTATCGAACACGTGCTCCATGAGGCGTTGGCTCAATGTGAACATCAGAAGCAGAACACTCAATAGCTTTATTCAAAAAAGAATCAACTAGCTGTACAACTGATGAATCATTCCTTTTTGTCACCATTAATCTAGTAAATTTTCTGCTATCGCACCAAGCTCACTCTCAACATCATGTTCCAAACGACGCTCTTGGCGCAAATCCACATCCTCTTGAACTGCAGAAGGAGCAGCATCATAAAATTCTTTTACCATGTCGTTAATATTACGATTAATACCAACCATAAAATGTACGTCATAAGAAACATAATCTCTTATGGTACTTTCTAGTCCCGATTCATCTGGATTGCTTGCAACAACAATTAACATATTTTGATCAACTTCCAAAGGAATAATACCACTACGTAACAAAAAACCTTTTGGAAATTTTGTAATTAAATTATGATCAAAAAAATAACCAACTACATCAAATGATGGTAGCTGGTAATATTGACTTAACGCTTTTAATAGATCTGGCGTTTCAACCAGTCCTTCTTCTAAAAGAAACTCGTCAAACGTTTCTTTTGTGCTATTTTTGAACATTTCTTGCAATGATTGCGCATCATTTACATCAAGAACTTTATTTTTAACTAAAATTTGCGCGAGTCCTTGTGTAAAGGCCTCCTTTTTTTTCATGTGGATACCCTTTTGGCAGCTTCAACCAACTTTAAACCCTACAAAGAAACCAACTGAAAAACTAAGCACAACCATAAAGTTTGCTTTTAACCATTCCCAATAAAGTGACCAGACATCTCCGCCCTGTACAACACTTATTGGTTGAATACCTTGAATCTTATCCCAATGAATTACTACGTCAATAAATTTAAATTGTTGCAACACACCTAGACATACGATTGTTAATAAAACAACAAGAAGATATTTCGCATACTTTTTAAATAAAAAACCAACAATCAAACCAGCACCAAGATACAAACCAAACTCAATAAGCTTATTGCGAGATAAATTCATTTTTTGAATTATACCATCAAGATTAAGTTTACTTTTTAAAGATTCAAACCAGCCGCTCTTAACAACTGCAGCTACTTGTTCATTCATATTTTCTCCTTTTTAAGGGTAATTTTTTTTCTCAGAATTCATAAAAACAGTATAACTATAGGAATAGAAACTGCGCAAGTAAATCTGCCAGAAAAAAAATGTATAGAAAAAGGAGACACTTTTTAAGTGTCTCCAAAATCTTAGCCGCGCGCTTTAAACGCCAAAAGATTTTATTTAACCAAGCCCTTTAGAGCTTTGCCTGGTTTAAATTTGGGAACTCTCTTTGCAGGAATTTCCATCTTTTTACCAGTCGCTGGGTTTACACCAATGCGCTTCTTTCTCTTCATAACCATGAAGGTACCAAACCCGGTCAAAACAACATTTTTGCCTTGTTTGAGAGAAGTGCTAACAGCGGTAATAAATGACTCGAGGCATTCTTTACAAGTGGCCTTGGGAAGCTTTGTGAGCTTCGCCATGGTTTCAACTAACTTAGCTTTATTCATAAAAAAATCCTTTAAGCTGTAACGTCGTGCTCTTTAACGAACAAAACTAGTACTAAAGGGTAAACTATTCATTCGACAATTTTTGTCAAGTTTCCTTTAAAAAAATTTTAAAAAAAAAGAAACTTATTTTTAATTTCTCAAATAAGTTTCTTTAAATAAGATAAATATCTTTATCTTAGCAAAATATGGTGCCGAGAGCCGGACTCGAACCGGCACGGGTAAAAAAACCCGAAGGATTTTAAGTCCTTTGCGTCTACCAATTCCGCCATCCCGGCACACCAAAAAATCATTTCAAATAAGAAACTGGCCACATTTTATTGCGCCAGTCAATCTACAATCTATAGATATCTTCTTGATAATCATAGATCTGTAAAAACATAAATGGAGGCGGCACCCGGATTTGAACCGGGGATCAAGGCTTTGCAGGCCCCTGCCTTACCGCTTGGCTATGCCGCCCCATCAAAAATTCAAAGATTATTCAATTTTATTTTTTTCTTCAGCTCATCTGCATCTAAAACATAAGAGTCTAAATGCGCAGGAGCTTTCATTTTTCTTTTCAAATAAGAACTTTTTGCAGGACCTTCAATTGGATATTCAAGCTGATACCACTGAGCGGTTCCACCTTCATATACATAAACATTTTCAAAGCCCAGGTCAACAAGTTTTTTTCTAGCAAAGCCACTAGAAGAGCACATATAATTACTGCAGTATAAAACGATTTCTGCTTTTTTGTCGATATTTTTTAATGCATAACCGCTAACTTTTTCTAAATCTATCTGGATAGAACCTTTAATATGACAATCATCATACAACGCCTTATCCAAAACATTTATAACAACCAAGCCAGCCTGTTTCTTAACAATTTGTTTTTTTTCACCCTGCCAACAAGCAGGAAGTATTGAAACAATCAATACAGAAAACAAAAGAAAAAATACACCTGAAAAATTTTTTTTCACAATTATCACTTTTTATATATTAAAAAATAAACATAGCATCATTAATGTATCAGAAACCGCTCAATATGCAACTTCTCAACGAACTTTTTGAAAGAACCTACTCCAACGCACTCGCTTAAAAAAATCAACTGGATTTTTAATCAAATCCCAAATCCACCATGATTCATTGCTATCTATCGACCAGATTCTATACAAGATTCTTCCATGAATCAATCTACCATCAAGCGGCCCGAACCACCGCGAATCTTTACTTCCCAAACGATTATCACCCATAACCCAAAATTTATTTTTGCCCAGTATCACATCAAACTCATCGCTTTCTGTCCAATAACTTTTACCAACAGAATAACGCTTTGTTTCGCTTGATTGATAAATAGGAATTTCTGGATGTAACGCTATTTGCCCTGATACATCTGCATAGATACGATCCTTTTTAATTCTATAAAAAGGTTGATCATCGTAAGGACGATTTTGATCAAAAGACTTTGGCTCTATATATCTCCAAAGAGAATCTATATCTCCACGAGTTATATGCTCTTGAACTTCTTTTTGATCAATTTTCCATACTCTAACAAGAGGATATTTATTAACATATGGCTCAATAAGCCTTTTCTCATTTAAATAAATAACCGGCTTGCCATCCTCTATAGCACCTTTGACTCTATCTCCTGGCATACCAATAACACGTTTCGTCCAATTATCTGGTCCCCACACATACTCCTGAAAAAGTCGAACCATTTTATTTTTTGAATAACTAAACAATGGATTATTAAATGCTATAACCTCACCATTTTTTATATCAGAGAACAACGGAGTTAATTTATCTGCAAAAAATCGCTCACCAACTAACATCGTTGTTTCCATAGATCCTGTTGGAACTAAATAAAGACCAAATCCAAACGTTCTAATTAAAAAAACAAGTAATAATAAAACAATAACTTCTTTTACACTTGCCCAAAAACCCAATTGTGCAGTATCAGAACTAGATGACATACAACTTCCTTTTTTTATGAACATGCTTCTTTGATTCAAATACCTATACTAATTTTATTTTGATAAAAAGTTATCGTACTACTTGAAAAATTCTTCTCCAACGAACACGTCTCCAAAAATCAATTGGATGCTTAAGCAAATCTAAAATCCACCACGATTCATCAGTATCTATTGACCAAATTCTAAATAAAATTCGACTATGAATAAGTCGAGCATCAATAGGACCAAACCAACGAGCGTCGGTACTTCCTAATCTATTGTCTCCCATAACCCAAAACTGATCTTTTTTAAGCATAACTTCAAATTCATCGCTTCCAGTCCAATAACTTTGCCCTGATCGATACACTTGACCATCTTCTGGTTTATAAATAGGCGTACCTGGATACATAATTAACGGACCGGTACCATCATTTAAAATTCTATCTTCTTTAATATTATAAAAAATTTGATCTTTATAAGATTTTTCAGGATCAAACGATTTTGATCTAATACTTCTTCCAACTGCTTCCATGTCACCTTTTCGCATCAACATTGCAGCTTTTCTTGGATCTATTTTCCAAACACGAACTAATGGATACTTGTTGACATACGGTTCATTTATTTTTTTATTATTCACATAAATAACAGGCATTCCATCTTCAATAGCTCCTTTTACGGTGTCTCCTGGAATACCAATTACACGCTTGGTCCAATTTGACGGACCCCATACATAATCTTGAAATAACCGAACCAAAGAATTTTTTGAATATGTAAACAAAGGATCATTAAATGCTATAATCTCACCTCGTTTGATATTAGAAAATAATGGAGTTAATTTATCTGCAAAAAATCGCTCACCAACCAGCATTGTTGTTTCCATAGAACCTGTTGGAACTTGATAAAGACCAAAACCAAATGTTCTAATTAAAAAAACAATAAGCAACAAACCTGCAATTTCTTTTACATTCGCCCAAAAACCCTTTTTTTTAGACTGAAAACTCGTCATAGCAAAACCTTTTTATAAATGAAACTTTGTAAGTAGTGAATTGATATCTTTTTTGAATATAACAGATATTTCATATTGCTGCAGCAGCTTCCCAAAAAAGAACTCTTTTTAAAAGAAACAAACTTATAACATGACAAAAAAAGAGTACTAATATTATTTGTAATTTTGGTATACTAAAGTTTAAATAAACACAAAGGAACAATATATGATTAAAAAAAAAGAAACAATCATCAGACTGCTTACTGCACTTTTTCCTGATATAAAAATATACTTATTTGGATCTCGAGCCAGAGGAGACAATCGACCTGGATCTGATATCGACCTTGCAATTAATATTGGTCGAGAACTAACCCTTGAAGAACTAGCTCAAACAAAAAATGTCTTAGAGGCTGTCAATATTCCCTTTAAAATTGACATTGTTGACATGCATAACATTCCAGGAACTCTTTTAAATATAATAAAAAAAGAAGGTATCTCATGGAAAAATTAACCATAAAACACAGACAACTTATACAAGCCTGCAAAACACTAAATGAAGCTTTAGAAGAATCAAAAAAGCCTGAAAACTTAAATCCTAAACAAAAAAAATCCACCGTGATTCAATTATAAAGCGCTTTAAATACTGCTATGAATTAATGTGGAAATATTTAAAAATTTATTTAAAAAATATTCACGGAATTGATGTTGCTTCCCCTAAAAAAGTTTTTATTGAATGCTCTAGTCAAGAAATGACAACAGAAAAACAAACAGAACAACTTTTATCTATGGCTGACAGTAGAAATAACACATCTCATATGTACAATGAGCCAGTAGCAGAAAAAATATCTACACGTATTCCCTCTTACTACAAACTTATACTTGAGATAATAAAAAAATTAGAAATATAAGTAACTATTCCCCAATAGTTACTTCACCACGCATGAGCTTTTTATAATACTCAGACTTATGCATCAAATCTTCTCGTGCATGAAATTGCAATTTTTTTTCTTTAATAAGCAGCGAAACATCCAAAATACCAACCGCTTTTTCTAGAGTGTTAAGACGGTGAGCGATTACAAAAGTTATCGCATGCTGAGCAAGCTCATCAATCATATCTGTTATTGCAAGCTCGCTGACTTCATCCAAACTACTTGTTGGCTCATCAATTAAAATAAGTGAAGGCTTAAAATGATTTGTTCTTAAATATAATGATGCAAAATTAAGACGTTGACGTTGTCCTACAGAAAGATTAAGACCCCCTTCTCCAACTGAAGATTCCAACCCTTCTTTCTGTTCAAAAATCATCCAAACACCAACACGATGCAAAAGATCAATCAACTTTTCATCCGGAAAAAGATCTCTATCTTTAGGTAACCCAAGCAATAAACTATCTCTGACGGTACCACTTAAACTACTTGCAGTTTGTCCTTGCATTACCACAAGCTGCTTTCTTACATCATCATTAACTTCGTACATTTTTACGTTATTAATTTCAACAGACCCAGCCGTTGGCCGAAGTTGTCCTCCCAAAATAGAAATAAGTGTTGTTTTACCAATCCCAGAAGGACCAATAATGCCATATAATTTATTTTTTTGCTTTTTTTCTACAGTAAGAACAAGAGTATGCTCATCAAAAATTTGTGCTTTTTTAGTATATGAAAATTCAAGATTTTCTGCTTTAATAGTAATTTTTTTCACTAAAGGCACTTCTGCCTCTGAAATCTCATCTGACAAAACAGGAAACGTTTGCAAACCAAACTTTTTAATAAAAGAAAAAATATCTCGAATACGAATTAAGTAACGCATCAATTTTTGTGCTCTATGACCAATCCTCATGATTTTGTAACTACCATACAAATAGGTCAACAAAAAACTAGTTCCAGTTAAAGCAGTAATTGTTTCATTCTTAACAAGCAATAAAACATAAGAGCCTAAAAGACAAATACTAATCCCATAGGCTATTCTGGTAAAAAGCATGACAGTTCCAAAAGACAACCATCCAACGGCAAGCGTTGCTCCACAAAATTTATTTTTTTGGTGCATACTATCGAATAACTCTTGCGAAGCGAATGAGGAACGAACAAGCTCTATCCGCGTTAAACTTTCCATGCTTATTGCTTTTACTTCATCATCAGCTTCAATAAGTTTTTTTTCAAACGCAAGCGCATTAAATAAAGTAGTAAAAATATTGAATAAAGAAAGAATAAGTAAAAAACTAAATGCCATAAGTCCAATTTTAAAATTGAGCGCAAAAAAAGAAACAATAACAGTTAAAATTCCAATAACAATTGGCAATAATTCATAAATAATATTATTAAGAATATCTTCATAAGCCCGCGCTCCACGCTCTACTTTTGCAAATAAATGACCACTTGTTCTCATAGAATGGTAAATTGGATCAACTGTTAAAAAAAATCTATATGCACTCTGTTGAACTCCATAAGAAATAGAACCTTGCTCAACATCAAAAAGATAAATTGTTACATATCGCCACAACTCTACGACTGCCCAAACAACAGATAATAAAAAAAATAAATAGGCATTTTGACGTTGAATAATAATACCAATAAGCATTGGAATAGATGTCACAAAAGCAGTTGCTGCAATTCTCCCTGATAAAATTACAAGCCACAAAAGCCAACGTTTAGTGACAACGGTCCACCATGGTTTTTCAAAATCAATTTGCCTCAGCTTCATATTTGCGCCAAGACCTGTTATTTTTAACCACCAATCATAATAATGTTCTGCTAATTTTGATATACGATAAAACATCGCACCACCTTACATTTTAAATACTTTAATAATATTTGTAGATTATCAGATATAAAAAGAGTTTGTCCATGCTCTTAAAACGAAAAACCAATTTTATGGTAAAATTTTCATAGGATTAACTTTTTTACCAAAAGCATGTACTTCAAAATGAAGATGTGAAGGATCACGCCCCTGAGACTTCCAGACAAGACCAGTTCGACCAACTTTACCAATCAACTGCTGTTGTTTTACTTTTTGACCAACACGAACTAAAATTTTATTCAAATGAGCATAACGAGTTCTATATTTTCTACCGTGAGCAATAACAATTGTGTTTCCATAACCACTAGAAAAACGAGCTTCAACAATAATCCCTGGACAAGCAGCCTTAACCGGCGTTCCTCGCATTGCAGCCATATCAATTCCATAATGAAACCCCCAAATCCCATTCGGTTTTTTTCTTGAACCAAACAAAGAACTTATCCAAAACTCAGAACGTTTTATTGGCCAAGAAAAATCAATTTCCATTTTTTTATTTTTTGAAGAA